>NZ_JBFPFM010000009.1:0-115018 GCF_047977705.1 Curtobacterium sp. LFS084 | reverse complement strand
CCCCCCCCCCCGGCCCGGGGGGGGGGGCCGGCGCCCGGGGGGGGGCGCGGGGGGGGGGGCGGGGGGGGGGGGGGGGGGGGGGGCCCCCCCCCCCCCCCCCCTCCCGTACTGCCCGTGGGCGCTGCTAGGACTGCTGCGCGCGCTCCAGCACCAGCTCGCGGACGCGAGCGGCGTCCGCCTGGCCGTGCATGGCCTTCATCACGGCACCGATGATGGCGCCGGCGGCCTGGACCTTGCCGTCCCGGATCTTGGCGAGGACGTCCGGCTGGGCGGCGAGCGCCTGGTCGACCGCGGCGGTGAGCGCCGAGTCGTCCGACACGACCTTGAGCCCACGCGACTCGACGACCTGCGCCGGCGATCCCTCGCCTGCGATGACGCCCTCGAGCACCTGGCGGGCCAGACGGTCGGTCAGGTCGCCGGACTCGACGAGGCCGATGAGCTCCGCCACGTGCTGCGGTGACACGAGGTCGCCGGGGGCGGCGTCCTGCGTGTTCGCGACACGGCTGATCTCACCCGTCCACCACTTGCGCGCGGCCTGCGGTGCGGCACCGGCCGCGACGGTCCCCTCGAGCTCGTCGAGGAGCCCACCGTTCACGACGTCCTGGAACTCGAGGTCCGTGAAGCCCCAGTCGCCCTTGAGTCGACGGCGACGCGCCACCGGGGCCTCGGGCAGCGCGGCACGGAGCTCCTCGATGACGGCCGGGTCCGGCACCACCGGGAGCAGGTCGGGCTCCGGGAAGTAGCGGTAGTCGTCGGCGTCCGACTTCGGGCGGCCCGCCGAGGTCCGGCCGGTGTCCTCGTGCCAGTGCCGGGTCTCCTGCGTGATCGAGCCGCCGGCGGCGAGGATCGCGGCCTGCCGCTGGATCTCGTAGCGGATGGCGCGCTCGACGGCGCGGAAGGAGTTGACGTTCTTGGTCTCGGTGCGGGTGCCGAGCTTCTCCTGACCGCGGGGACGCAGCGAGATGTTCGCGTCGCACCGGAGGTTGCCGCGCTCCATGCGGGCCTCGGAGACGCCGAGCGCCCGGACGAGGTCGCGGATGACCTGCACGTACGCCGCGCCGAGCTCGGGTGCGCGTTCCTCGGCGCCGAAGATCGGCTTCGTGACGATCTCGACGAGCGGCACGCCGGCACGGTTGTAGTCGACGAGCGAGTACTCGGCGCCCTGGATGCGACCGGTGGCACCGCCGACGTGCGTCAGCTTGCCGGCGTCCTCCTCCATGTGGGCGCGCTCGATCGGCACCTGGAAGATCGTGCCGTCGGCGAGCTCGACCTCGACCTCGCCCTCGTAGGCGATCGGCTCGTCGTACTGCGAGATCTGGTAGTTCTTCGGGTTGTCCGGGTAGTAGTAGTTCTTCCGGGCGAACCGCGAGGACTCGGCGATCGAACAGCCGAGCGCGAGCCCGAGCTGGATCGAGTAGCGCACGGCCTGGGCGTTGACGACCGGCAGCGACCCGGGCAGCCCGAGGTCGACCGGCGTCACGTTCGTGTTCGGCTCGCCGCCGAAGAAGTTCGGCGCGTCGGAGAACATCTTGGTCTTCGTCGCGAGCTCGACGTGGACCTCGAACCCGAGGACCGGCTCGTACAGCCGGAGTGCCTCGTCGAAGTCCATCAGCGCGTCCTTCTGCGCCATCAGATCACACCTTCCTGCGCAGCGGACTGCTGACTCTGGTCGAGGTCCGGGATGCTGTCGATGAGCGGGTGGCCCCACTGCTGCTCGAGCAGACGCTCGAGTGCGGCACCGTAGCGGTAGAGCCGTGCGTCCTCGCGCTGCGGCGCCATGAGCTGGACGCCCGTGGGCAGGGAGTCCTCGGGCGCGAGGCCGTTCGGGATGCTCATGCCCGGGACCCCCGCGAGGTTCGCCGGGATCGTCGTCAGGTCGTTGAGGTACATCGCCAGCGGGTCGTCGATGCGCTCACCGATCGGGAACGCGGTCGTCGGTGCCGACGGGCTGACGAGCAGGTCGACCTGCTCGAACGCTGCCTGGAAGTCGCGCTGGACGAGCGTCCGGACCTTCTGCGCGGACCCGTAGTAGGCGTCGTAGTAGCCGGCGCTCAGCGCGTAGGTGCCGAGGATGATGCGGCGCTTCACCTCGGGCCCGAAGCCGGCTTCGCGCGTCGCGGCCATGACGTCCTCGACGGTGGCGCCGTTCTCGGGCGTCACGCGGAGCCCGAAGCGGACGGAGTCGAACTTCGCGAGGTTCGACGACGCCTCGGCCGGGAGGATCAGGTAGTACGCGCTGATCGCGTAGGCGAACGAGGGGGCGTCGATCTCGACGACGACGGCGCCGGCCGACTCGAGCAGGGCCACGGTCTCCTGGAAGCGCTGGGTGACACCGGCCTGGAAGCCCTCGCCACCGGCCAGCTCCTTCACCACGCCCACGCGCAGCCCGCGCAGCGTGTCGGCCTGCAGGCCTTCTCGCGCGGCGGCGGCCATCGAGGGCCAGGCGTCGGGGATGCTCGTGGAGTCGCGGGGGTCGTGCCCGCCGATCACGTCGTGCAGGAGCGCGGCGTCGAGGACGGTCCGGGACACCGGGCCGACCTGGTCGAGGCTGGACGCCAGGGCGATCGCACCGTAGCGGCTGACGCCGCCGTACGTGGGCTTCACACCGACGGTGCCGGTGACGGCACCCGGCTGACGGATGGACCCGCCGGTGTCCGAACCGAGGGCGAGCGGGGCCTCGTGCGCGGCGACCGCGGCCGCCGAACCGCCGCCGGAGCCGCCGGGGATGCGGTCGAGGTCCCACGGGTTGTGCGTCGGGCCGTACGCCGAGAACTCGGTGGTCGAGCCCATCGCGAACTCGTCCATGTTGGTCTTGCCGAGCGGGACGAGACCGGCGGCACGGAGCTTCGCGACCGGGGTGGCGTCGTAGGGCGGCACCCAGCCTTCGAGGATCTTCGACCCGGAGGTCGTCGGCATGTCCTGCGTGCACAGGACGTCCTTGATCGCGATCGGCACGCCGGCGAGCGGACCGAGGTCGTCCCCGGCGGCACGGCGGGAGTCGATCGACTTCGCCGCCGCGATGGCGTTCTGGTTGACGTGCAGGAAGGCGTGGACGTCGCCGTCCACCGCCTGGATGCGGTCGAGGTGCGCCTGGGTCGCCTCGACGCTCGAGACGTCGCGCGCCACGAGGGCGTCGGCGAGCGCAGCGGCGCTCAGCTTCGTGATGTCGTCAGTCACTGGTCTTCGCCCTACTGTTCTTCGCCGAGGATGGCCGTCACGCGGAACCGTTCGCCGTCGGAGTCGGGGGCGCCCGAGAGCGCCTGCTCCTGCGTGAGGGTCTGGCCCACCACGTCGGGTCGGGTGACGTTGCCGAGCGGCACGGGGTGGCTCGTCGCCGGCACGTCCGGGGTCGCGACCTCGGTGACCTTGGCGACGCTGTCGACGATGTGCGACAGCTCCCCCGTGAGCTTCTCGATCTCTTCGGGCGTGAGTGCGATACGTGCGAGGTTCGCCAGGTGGGCGACCTGCTCGCTCGTGATGTCAGGCATGGTGCTCCGTCGATCGGTTCGTGGATTGCGCACCAGTCTATTGGAGCGTCAGTGGCCCTTCTGCTTCCCCGTCTGCTTCTGGGGAGACTGCTGCTGCCCCTGCTGCGCTGTGGACGTGGAGTCCCCCGGCGTGGAGCCGGTCGGCGTACTGGGCGACCCGTCAGCCGCCGCACCGGCCGAGGAGTCCGACGACCCGTTCGACGACGCGTCCGACGACGAGTTGGACGACGAGTTGGACGACGTGTGGCTGGTCTGCCCGATCATCGCCGCGTTCGGGGTCGGCAGCGTCCCGCCACCGACGGTCTGGTCGAGGTAGGACATCATCGACCTCCCGACGCCGAACTTCGCGCTGTACCCGGTGGTCCCCTGCAGGAACGGCCAGTTCGCGAGGCTCACGCTGCCCTGCACGTTGCCGATCCACGTCGCGTTCGTGTACTTCGTGCTCGAGGTGACGAGCCAGTTCTGCACGTCGCCGTCGGTCGTCCCGGTCTTGGCGAACTTCGGGACGCTGTCACCAGGGTTCGCGCTCGCGGCCGTGCCCGAGCCCGTGAGGACGCCCTGCAGCGCGTAGTCGACCGTGCCGGCCACGTCGGCCGCGACGCCCCGCGTGCAGGACGCGGGCGTCGGGGTGATCGTCGTGCCGTCGGCCTCGGTGACCGAGTCGATCGCGGTCGGCGTGCAGACGACACCGCCGTTCGCGAAGCCCGCGTAGGCCTCGGCGAGGTCGATCGGCGACAGGTTGTTCACGCCGAGGATGGACGACGGGGTCTGTCCGAGCGCGCCGCCGGATGCCGGGTGGATGCCCATCGCCTGGGCGACCCCGGCGATCTTGCACAGGTCGAGCTGCTTGCCCATCGCGGCGTACGCGGTGTTGATCGACTCGGACGTCGCCGCCTGCACCGTCATCGACGCGGGCACCGATTCGGCGTTCGACACCGGCCAGGTGCCGCCGCTGACGTTCTGGCAGGAGTTCGTGAACTCGGAGTTCTGGAAGGTGTGCTCCGTCGTCGACACCGACTGCGACAGCGTGTGCCCGGTCGCGAGCCACTCGGCGAGCGTGAACACCTTGTAGGTGGAGCCGGTCTGGAAGCCGCCGGAGTTGCCGTAGCCGCTGTCGGCGCTGTAGTTGACGGCGGTGGAGCCGGCCGCGCCGGTGTCGCCCTGGGTGTACGCGGTGTTCTGCACCATCGACAGGATCCGACCCGTCCCCGGCTCGACCGTGACGTTCGACCCGCCGACGTCGACGCCGGCCATCGTCGACGGGACGTAGGTCGACAGGGCGGTCTGCGCCCGGGACTGCAGGTCGAGGTCGAGCGAGGTGTGGATCTCGAGGCCCTTGGTGTCGAGCGTCGCGATGCGCTCGGCGGCCGTCTTGCCGAACGCCGGGTCCTGCAGCACCTGATCGCGCACGTAGTCGCAGAAGTAGCCCGCGTCGTACCCGCTCGCGGCCGACGAGCAGCCGTTCGCCGTGGCGGTGATCTTCGGCGTGATCGGCGTCGCCTTGGCCTGGTCGAGCTGCGCCTTCGTGATGTCGTGGTGGACGTACATCCGCTGCAGGACGTAGTCGCGGCGTTCCTTGGTCGCGGCGTAGCCGTTCTTCGCGCCGTTGTCCGTGTTCGTGGGCTGGTCGATGCGCAGGTTCGACGGGTTGTTCAGGATGGCGACGAGCGTGGCGGACTGCACGAGCGAGAGGTCCTTCGCGTGCACGCCGAAGTAGTACTCGGCACCGGCCTCGGCGCCGTAGACCCGGCCACCGAGCCCGACGAGGTTGAGGTACCCGGTGAGGATCTGGTCCTTCGAGTACTTCTTGTTCACGGCGATCGCGTACCGCATCTCCTGGAGCTTGCGCTGCGGCGTCACGCCGGCCGCGTCCTGGTAGCAGGCGGCGACCTTCTTCTCGGTGTCGGCCGCGTCCTTGCCGGTGAGCTCCTCGCACTGCTGCACGAGGACGTTCTTGACGTACTGCTGGGTGATGCTCGACCCGCCCTGCACGTCCCCGCCGACGACCGTCGCCGCCGCGCCCCGGAGCGTCCCGACGACGTCGATGCCGCCCTCGTCGTAGAAGCGCGGGTCCTCGGTGTCGATCGCCGCCTGCTTGAGGGACTTCGCCATCGCGTCGGACGCCACCGTGGTGCGGTTCTCGGCGTAGAACGACGCGATCTTGACCTGGTGCCCGTCCTTCGTCGCGTAGACGGACGACACCTGCTGCGGCGTCTGGATGTCGAGGTAGCTCGGCAGGTCCTCGAAGAAGGACACGGCACCGGACGTCCCCTCACCGGCGACGGCGACCGCGGGCGTGACCGCCACGGCGACGAGCATGCCGGCCAGCGCCGACATCGCCACGAACGTCAGGAGAGCACCAGGCCATCGCACCACACGCATGGGGGCACGGTACGAGGGCGGTCTGGACTGGTTCTGCCGCGGAACGAGTCCTGGCTGCGCCCGTGTTCAGGTTGCCACCCAGGATCAGTCGCGGGGCTGGAGGTCCTGTGGTCGCACGAGGTACATGTCCGGCGACGCCTGCGGCATCCCCTCACCGCCGCGCTCGCCCCGACGCACCTGCTCGCGGACGAGGTCGCCCCGACCGACGGCGATGAGCGCCACGTCGTGCAGCGACGCGGTCCCCGGCTTGAGGTAGTCGTTGTGGCCGACCGGTCGACGGAAGACGTCACCGGCGTCCTGGGCGTCGACGCCGCCGGTCAGGTCGAGCACGGTCGAGCCGAACCCCGCGGCTCCCGGGTCGGTGCCGAAGTACCCGGACCCGGCGACCGGGTCGCTGTGCGCGTCGCCGACGAAGACCTGCCCGCTGCCGACGGCCAGGTCGGCGGCGGAGCGGACGTCGCTCCCCGGGGACCCCAGGACGGTCAACGAGTCCGCGCGCATCCGTCCGGACGCCAGCGCCATGAGCGCGGTGGTCGACCCGTACGAGTGGGCGACGATGTTCACCCGCGGCTCGTCGCCGGCTCGGACCGCTCGGAGTCCGCCGACCGTGCGCGCGAGCCGGTCGGCACCGGTCTTCGCGAGGCCGAGGGACATGATGTTCGACAGGTCCGGCGTGCGGTAGCCCATCCAGGCCACCACGGCGACGCCGTTCCCCGACCCGGGAGCCGCCAGCCCGGCGACCGTCGCCTGTTCGGTGTACAGGTCGTTCGCGGTGTTCGTGAAGTCCGCCATCTGCCCGGTGACGGTGAAGAACATCCCGGGGACCACGACCGTCACGTCGGCGGCGGTCGCCAGGTCACCGACGGCGATGGCGGCCCGACCGGACCCCCGGGTGTCGAGCGTGATGAGGGAACGGTCCGGGGCGCCGACCTCGTGCACGAGCGCGTCGCGGACCTGGCCGAGCATGGCCTTCACGGCGGCACCGGCGGCGGCGTCGGCGAGTCCGCGGGCGAGGACGGCTCGGTTCGCGCGGTCGCGTTCGGCGTACGGCACGCCGTCGAGGTTGCCGATGACGGACGGTGCGCAGGAGGTCAGCGCCTCGCGCTCGTCGTCGTCGAGTCCCGACCACCAGGCGGCCACCTCGGCGGCGGTCGGCGGGTCGTCCTCGGCGGTCGCGAGCACGCGCCGGTCGCGATCGGCCCGGAACAGGTCCGCACGGTCGAGCGAGGACAGGTCGTCGAGGAACGCCCGACCGTGGTCGACGGTGACGTCGCCCGGCGCGGACATCGAGCTGGTCCCCGAGACCGGCGCGGACGTCGTGCCGGCCACCGAGACCGGCGCGGACATCGTGCCGGTCACCGAGACCGACGCGGACGTCGTGCCGACCACCGAGACCGACGCGGCGAGATGTACCCCGGTCATGACCGGTCGGGGTACTGAGGGTCCTTCAGGGACCTCGGCGACGGCGCGCACGACGGCAACCGACTGGACGGCGGGCACGACCGGGGCCTCGACCACTCCGAATGAGTGCATCGAGGCGGTGAGCAGAGCCGCGGCGATGAGCAGCATTCGGGTCTCCCCCGGGAAGGCCGTCCCGTCGCCTCCCTGCAGACGACGAGTGATGCTCCGTCAAGTGTATGGAGAATACCCGTCCGAGGGACGTGCGCGATGCAACTTGTCCCCTGAACTGGGTGCAGGACATGGCGCGCCGCGGTCGCCGGACAGTGCCCGGTCGTGCTCCTGAGCGGAACTCAGCCCTCGGTGCCGCCCTCGGCCTCGTCGTCTACCGCGTCGCCGAGCGCCGCCGGCCCCTCGGTGACGAGCACCCGGAACTGCTCGGCGTCGATGATCCGGACGCCGAGCTGCTCGGCCTTCGTGAGCTTCGATCCGGCTCCGGGACCCGCCGCGACGAAGTCCGTCTTCTTGCTCACGCTCGAGGCGGCCTTCCCACCGGCGGCGATGATCGCTTCCTGCGCACCTTCCCTGCTGTACCCCTCGAGAGACCCGGTCGCGACCACCGTGAGCCCGCTGAGCACACCACCCTCGACGGCCGCGGCGCCGGGCCCGGGGTGGCCGGGTGTCGTGAACTGCACGCCGGCCGCCGTCCAGCGGTCGATGATCTCGCGGTGCCAGTCGACCTCGAACCAGTCGAGCAGCGCGTCCGCGATGATGCCGCCGACACCGTCCACCGCGGCGAGTTCCTCGCGCGAGGCAGACCGGATGGCGTCGAGGGAGCCGAAGTGGTTCGCGAGCGCGCGCGCCGCCACCGGACCGACGTGCCGGATGCTCAGGCCGACCATGATCCGCCAGAGCGGCTTGGTCTTCGCGGCGTCGATGTTCGCGAGCATCTCGAACGCGTTCTTCGACGGGTACCGGCTCGGTTCGCCCGTGTAGTCCGCTCCGCGTGCGTCGGGGTCGAACGGCGGATCGGTCTTCTTGCGCGCCCGGCTGAACGGGGTGACCCGCTTCGGCGCACCGTCGTCGGTGGTCTTCTCCATGCCGGTCTCGGCGTCGCGGACGATGACCTCGATCGGGACGATGTCCTCCATCGTCAGGTCGAACAGCCCGGCCTCGGTGTCGAGCGGCGGCTGCTCGGGGTGCAGGGGCTGCGTCAGGGCGGCCGCGGCGACCTCGCCCAGCCCCTCGATGTCGAGCGACCCACGCGACGCGATGTGCTCGACGCGGCCGCGCACCTGCGCCGGGCAGCTCTTCGCGTTCGGGCAGCGGAGGTCGATGTCGCCCTCCTTCGCCGGGGCGAGGGGTGTGCCGCACTCGGGGCAGTTCGTCGGCATCACGAACTCGCGCTCGCTGCCGTCCCGGAGCTCGACGACCGGCCCGAGCACCTCGGGGATGACGTCGCCGGCCTTGCGCAGCACGACGGTGTCCCCGATGAGGACGCCCTTCGCCTTGACGACCTGCTGGTTGTGCAGCGTGGCCTGACGGACGACCGAGCCCGCGACCTCGGCCGGGGCCATCACCGCGAACGGTGTCGCGCGACCGGTCCGGCCGACGCTGACGACCACGTCGAGGAGGGTCGTGTGGACCTCTTCCGGCGGGTACTTGTACGCGATCGCCCAGCGGGGTGCGCGCGAGGTCGACCCGAGTTCCTCGTGCAGGGCGAGGTCGTCGACCTTGATCACGATGCCGTCGATCTGGTGCTCGACCGAGGCACGTCGCTCGCCGTAGTCCTTGACGAAGGCCAGCACCTCGTCGATGGAGTCGAAGACCCGGTAGTGGGAACTCGTCGGCAGGCCCCACGTCGCGAGGAGCTCGTAGACCTCGGACTGTGCGCGGACGTCGGTGTCCCGCTCGAGTTCGGGGACGGGCCACGCGCCGATGCCGTGCACGAGCATGCGGAGGCGGCGCAGCCGGTCGACCATGAGTTCGCGCTTCGCCTCGGACTTGCCCTCCTCCTTCTGGCGGAGGGACCCGGCGGCGGCGTTCCGCGGGTTGGCGAACAGCCGCTCGCCCGCGTCGCGCTGCCTGGCGTTGAGTTCGTCGAACTGCTCGACCGGGAAGAAGATCTCGCCACGGACCTCGACGATCGGCGGGTGGCCGGAGCCGGACAGCCGGTCCGGGATGGTGCCCATCGTGCGGACGTTGCCGGTGACGTCCTCGCCGACGACGCCGTCGCCGCGGGTCGCGGCCGAGACGAGCCGACCGTTCTCGTACCGCAGGTTGATCGCGAGCCCGTCGATCTTCAGCTCGGTGAGGAAGCGGACGCGCTCGGCGCCGGCGTCGCGCTGCACCTTCACCGCCCAGTCGACGAGTTCGTCGGGGCTGAACACGTTGTCGAGGCTGAGCATGCGCTCGGCGTGCTCGACCGGTGCGAACTGCACGGTCTGTGCCTGCCCGCCGACGGTCTGCGTGGGGCTGTCGTCCGTCAGCAGCTCCGGGAAGCGCCGCTCGATCGCGTCGAGTCGGTGGACGAGCGCGTCGTAGTCGCCGTCCGCGACCGTCGAGCCGTTCTCGTCGTAGTAGGCGTGCCGCAGGTCGTTGATCAGCGACCGCAGCCGGTCGACCTCGCGCTGCGCCTGCGCCGCGTCGAGTGCGGCGGGGTCGATCGTCTCGAACGTCGAGTCCGCGGGCGTCGTGTCGCTCATGCCTCCAGTTCTACCGGCAACCACCGACCGGACGCGCAGCGACCGGTCGGCCGGGAGCGTCGAGCGCTCAGACGGTGGCCGGGACCGCCGAGACCGTGGCGTCGATCGTGCACTGTCCGAGCACCCGCGTGCCGACGTAGACCACCGCGGTCTGCCCCGGCGCGACGCCCGAGAGCGGCTCGTCGACGTCGATGACCAGCTGGCCGTCGGTGACCCGTGCGGTGGCCGGCACCGGGTCGGCGTGCGCCCGGATCTGCACGTCGCACGCGAACGGCACGGCGGGGTCGGCCGGTGCCGTGCCCGCCCAGGTGAAGCGCGACCCGGACATCGAGGTCACGTCGAGCGCCTCCTTCGGGCCGACCACGACGGTGTTCTCCTTCGGGCGGATCTCGAGCACGAACCGGGGCTTGCCGTCCGGTGCTGGCCGTCCGAGGTGCAGGCCCCGACGCTGTCCGACGGTGTAGCCGGTCGCACCCTCGTGCGCGCCGACGACCGTGCCGTCGCGCTCGACGACGTCGCCCGGCGCGGTGCCGACGCGGTCCGCCAGCCAGCCGCGGGTGTCGCCGTCGGGGATGAAGCAGATGTCGTAGGAGTCGGGCTTCTGCGCCACGGTGAGGCCTCGCGCTGCTGCCTCGGCTCGGACCTCGTCCTTCGAGGGCGTCGCGCCGAGCGGGAACATCGCGTGCTGGAGCTGCTCCGCAGTGAGGACGCCGAGGACGTACGACTGGTCCTTCGCCCACGCCGCCGAACGGTGCAGCTCGCGCGACCCGTCCGGCCCCGTGACGATCGAGGCGTAGTGCCCGGTGCAGACGGCGTCGAACCCGAGGGCGAGCGCCTTCTCGAGCAGCGCCGCGAACTTGATCCGCTCGTTGCACCGCATGCAGGGGTTCGGCGTGCGACCGGCCTGGTACTCGGCCACGAAGTCGTCGACGACGTCCTCCTTGAACCGGGCCGAGAAGTCCCACACGTAGTACGGGATGCCGAGCGCGGACGCGGCGCGCTGGGCGTCCATCGAGTCCTCGATCGTGCAGCACCCGCGGCTGCCGGTGCGGAGGGTCCCGGGCATGCGACTCAGCGCGAGGTGCACGCCGACCACGTCGTGCCCGGCGTCGACGGCCCGTGCCGCGGCCACCGCCGAGTCGACCCCACCGCTCATCGCCGCCAGAACTCGCATGCCTCCAGGGTAACCCGCCGCCGAAGCGGTACCGCGGGCGTACCGTTGCACGAGCGATGACCTCCGAGACCCCTGCCTTCGACTTCCGGTCGGTCCTGCTGTCCGGGTTCCTGCCCGCCGCGCTCTTCGCGATCGGCGAGGGCGCGATCATCCCGATCATCCCGATCGCCGCGGACTCCCTCGGCGCGAGCCTCGCGTTCGCGGGCTTCGTCGCGGCCCTGATCCTCGTCGGCGAGCTCATCGGCGACGTCCCGTCCGGCGTCGTCGTCGCCCGGATCGGTGAGCGCAACGCAATGATCGGCGCCGCCGTGGTGTCCGTCGTCGGCCTCCTGGTCTGCACGATCGCGCCGAACCCGTGGGTCCTCGCCCTCGGGGTGTTCCTCGTCGGTGTCTCCACCGCGGTCTTCGCGCTCGCCCGGCACGCGTACATGACCACCGCGATCCCGCTGCACATCCGGGCCCGGGCGCTGTCGAGCCTCGGCGGGGTGTTCCGCTTCGGGTACTTCGTCGGCCCGTTCATCGCCGCCGGTGTCGTGCACCTGACGGGCACCACGCAGAGCGCGTTCTGGATCCACATCGTCTGCTGCCTGCTGGCGGCGCTGACGCTCGTCGTCCTGCGCGACCCGGCGACGGGCGCACGCGGCTTCCGGAGGCCGAGCCGCGCCTCCCGGCCCGCGACGGACGACGCGAGCGACGGGACCGTCGCGACCACCGCCGACACGACCGGCCGACCGGCCGCGACCGAGCCGCCGACCGACACCGGGGCGCAGTTCGTCCAGGAGGAGGCGCACGGCCTCTTCCGCACCATCCGCGCGAACCGGGCCGTCCTCCTCCGACTCGGCAGCGGCGCCGGCCTGATCGGCGCGCTCCGCGCCGGCCGCCAGGTCATCCTGCCGCTCTGGGCGGTCAGCGTCGGGCTCGACGACTCCACCGCGGCCCTCGTCATCGGCATCGCCGGCGCCGTCGACTTCGCGCTGTTCTACACGAGCGGGCAGATCATGGACCGGTGGGGACGGCTCGCGAGCGCCCTGCCCTGCATGGTCGGCCTGAGCATCAGCTACTTCCTGCTCGCCTGGTCCGGACACCTCGACGCCCGAGTCGGGTGGTTCGTCGCGATCGCGATGGGGATGTCGCTCGCGAACGGCGTCGGGTCCGGCATCCTCATGACGCTCGGCGCGGACCTCGCGCCCCGGGACCACCCGGCACCCTTCCTCGGCGCCTGGCGGTTCACCGGGGACTTCGGGCAGGCCGCTGCGCCGCTCCTCATCTCCGGCGTCACCGCCGTCGCGTCGATCGCCGTCGCGAGCGGGGTGATGGGCGTCCTCGGCCTCGTGGGTGCCGGCATCCTGCTGCGGTACGTGCCGCGGTACCTCCCCCGCACGCTGCGCTGACGCTCCGGCGTCCGCCGGCGGGTCCAGGAGGCACGGCTCGCTCCCGGCATGCCGGTCGCCCTCGGTAGACTGCCGCTGCTCGCGGGAGTGGTGGAATCGGTAGACACGCAGGATTTAGGTTCCTGTGCCCCTGGCGTGAGGGTTCGAGTCCCTCCTTCCGCACCAGAGGTTGCGTCCTCACGCATCTCATACCACCGAGGGACGTTGCCGTCATCCGCGGACGGTACCCTCGTCCTGCGGGACGACTCCCCGTGCCCCGCCTCCACGACCGGAAGAACCATGCACTCCGTCGCACTCGCCCTGATCCCCTGGCTGGATCCGCAGTACATCCTCGACAACTTCGGGGCCATCGCCGTGTTCGTGGTGTGCGCCATCATCTTCGCCGAGACCGGGCTGCTGGTCGGCTTCATCTTCCCGGGCGACAGCCTCCTCGTGATCACCGGCCTCTTCGCCTTCGACCGCGGCGGCGAGATCGGCGGCATCCCGGTCTGGGTCGCGGCGCTGATGATCGCTGCCTCGGCGTTCCTCGGCGGCGAGCTCGGCTACTACATCGGCAAGAAGGCCGGCCCCCCGATCTTCGAGCGCAAGGAGAGCGGGCTCTTCTCGAAGGCCAACGTCGACCGCACGAACGCGTTCTTCCACCGCTTCGGACCGCTCGCCGTGATCCTCGCCCGCTTCGTCCCGGTCGTGCGGACCTTCCTGCCGATCGCCGCCGGTGTCGGCCGGATGAACTACAAGAAGTACTCGCTGTACAACGCGATCGGCGCCGTCATCTGGGGCGTCGGCGTGACGTTCCTCGGGTACTTCATCGGGCACATCCCGTTCGTCGCGCACATCGTCCGCGAGTACATCGACATCATCCTGCTCGCGGCCGTCGTCGTGACGGTGGTGCCGATGGCGCTGACGTACGTGCGGAACGCACGCAAGGCCAAGCGCGACGAGGCCGCGGCCGAGGCGGGGACCGAACCGCAGCGCTGACGGTCCCGTCCTGCCGGACAGGAGGCGCGGTGGGGGGGGGCCCCGCGCCTCCTGTCCGTCCGCTTCGTCGCTTCGCCGCCGCGCCGCCGGGTCGCCGCTTCGCCGCCGAGCGGGCGAAGTACGTCACCCTCGGCGCGTCCAGTCGACACGTTCCGCCCGCTCGCCGGCGCGCATACGGCGTGTTCTACCCGCTCGACGCCCGGCCCGGTCCGGCGTCGGCCCCGTCGCCGCAGCCGCCGGGTCACCGCTTCGCCGCCGAGCGGGCGAAATACGTCACCCTCGGCGCGTCCAGTCGACACGTTCCGCCCGCTCGCCGGCGCGCATACGGCGTGTTCTACCCGCTCGACGCCCGGCCCGGTCCGGCGTCGGCCCCGTCGCTTTCGCCGCGCGGTCGCGCGGGCGCTTCGCGCAACCAAAGACACCCGGAACCACGTCGCGACGTAGTTCCGGGTGCCGTTGGTTGTGCGCCGTCGCCGACGCGAGTGCCCGTCAGACGCCGAAGTGTTCCCGCACCACGGGCGCGATCCCGCGGAACGCCTTGCTGCGGTGCGAGAGCGCGTTCTTCTCCTCGCGCGTGAGCTCCGCCGACGACCGGTCGGAGTCGTCGGACCGGAACACCGGGTCGTACCCGTGCCCGCCGGTCCCGGTCGGCTCGGTCAGCACCTCGCCGTTCCACACCGCCTCGACCACGTGCTCCTCGCCCTCGGGCGTGACGAACGCCGCCGCGCAGACGAAGGCCGCGGTCCGCTCCAGCACGCCCTCGAGGTTCCGCAGCAGCAGCGCGATGTTGTCCGCATCGACCCGGGTGCCGGCGTAGCGCGCCGAGTGGATGCCGGGCGCACCGCCGAGCGCGTCCACGGCGATGCCGGAGTCGTCGGCGAGCGCCGGGAGGCCCGTGTGCGCGACCGCTGCGCGTGCCTTGATGAGGGCGTTGGCGGCGTAGGTGTCGCCGTCCTCGACCGGCTCCGGGCCGTCGTAGCCGATGAGCTCGACACCTTCGCCCAACGCCGAGCCGAGGATCTCGCGCAGTTCGACGACCTTGCCCTGGTTGTGCGTCGCGAGGACGACGGTCCCGGTCACAGTCCGAGCACCTCGCGCTGGACGGCCGCGAGGGACTGGTTGCCGGCGAGCCCGAGGTCGAGCAGCGTGTTGAGCTCGTCGCGGTCGAACGGCGCGTGCTCGGCCGTGCCCTGCACCTCGATGAACTTCCCCGACCCGGAGGTGACGATGTTCATGTCGGTGTCGGCGGCGGAGTCCTCGGTGTACGCGAGGTCGAGCATCGGCTCGCCCTTGACGATCCCGACGGAGATGGCCTGCACGCTGTCGAGCAGCGGGGTCGCCTTCTTCCCGACGAAGCCGCGCTCGCGGCCCCACTCGATCGCGTCGACCATGGCGACGTACGCGCCGGTGATCGACGCCGTGCGGGTACCGCCATCGGCCTGCAGCACGTCGCAGTCGATGACGAGGGTGTTCTCGCCGAGGCCCTTGGTGTCGACGACGGCACGCAGGGAGCGTCCGATGAGACGCGAGATCTCGTGCGTGCGACCGCCGACCTTGCCCTTGATCGACTCGCGCTGCATGCGCTCGTTCGTCGAGCGGGGCAGCATCGAGTACTCGGCGGTGACCCAGCCGGTGCCCTTTCCGGCGAGCCAGCGCGGGACGCCGTTCGTGAAGGACGCGGTGCAGAGCACCTTGGTGTTGCCGAAGGAGATGAGCGCGCTGCCCTCGGCCTGCGTGCTCCACCCCCGCTCGATCGTGACGGGACGGTGGTCGGTCGCGGTGCGGCCGTCGATGCGGAGCGTGTCGGTCATGGGGTCCTTTCGATGCGGGGCAGCGTGATGGCCCCGGTCTGGAGGTGGCCGACGCTGGAGACCTCGGGGCCGAGGAAGCGTCGGGCGAGCCGGATGAAGCCGTTCTTGTCGTCGCCGGTCGCCTCGAACGAGTAGGTCGGCGGCTCGGTGGTGGTGCGTTCGAGTCCGTGTTCGACGAGTCGGCGGTACACGTCGTTGGCGGTCTCCTCGGCGCTGGAGACGAGCGTCACGTCCGGACCCATCACGTACTGGATCGCGGCGGACATGAGCGGGTAGTGGGTGCAGCCGAGCACGAGCGTGTCGACGTCTGCAGCCCGGATCGGTGCGAGGTAGCCCGCTGCGACCTCGCGGAGTGCCGGGGAGGAGGTGTCCCCGGCCTCGACGAACTCGACGAACCGCGGGCAGGCGGCGAGGCTGAGCGTGATGTCCGAGGCGACCGCGAAGGCGTCCTCGTAGGAGCGCGAGGCGATGGTGCCGACCGTGCCGATCACACCGATGCGTCCGGTGCGGGTCTGCTTCACGGCGGCGCGTGCGGCGGGCTGGATGACCTCGACGACGGGGATGCCGTACGCCTGCTCGTACCGTTCGCGGGCATCCCGGAGCACGGCGGAGGACGCGGTGTTGCATGCGATCACGAGCGCCTTCACCCCCTGCTCGACGAGGTCGTCCATCACCTCGAGCGCGTAGCGGCGGACGTCCGCGATCGGCTTTGGACCGTACGGCGAGTGCACGGTGTCGCCCACGTACCGGATGCTCTCGCGCGGCAGCTGGTCGATGATGGCGCGGGCCACCGTGAGCCCGCCGACCCCGCTGTCGAAGACTCCGATCGGTGCATCCGTCACGACACCAGCGTACCGACGCGCGGCCCCGCCCTTCCCGTCCGCTCCGCGAGCGGGCGGAACGCGCACCGCTCGGCACCCGAGCGGGACACACTCCGCCCGCTCGCCCCGCTGCACCCGCCGGTCCCCCGCGAGCGGGCGGAATCCGCACCGCTCGGCGCCCGAGCGGGACACACTCCGCCCGCTCGCCCCGCAGCACCCGCCGGTCCCCCGCGAGCGGGCGGAATCCGCACCGCTCGGCACCTGAGCGGGACACACTCTGCCCGCTCGCCCCGCAGCACCTTCCGGACCGCCTGGAGGCGCGACCTACCCCCGCCAGGCCGAGCTGCGCCTCCAGGCCGTCACCTCCACCCCCGCACCCGGCCACCCCGCGAGCGGGCGGAATCCGCACCGCTCGGCACCCGAGCGGGACACAATTCGCCCGCTCGCGCCGCCACACCCGCCGGCCGCCCTGCGAGCGGGCGGAATCCGCACCGCTCGGCACCCGAGCGGGACACAATTCGCCCGCTCGCGCGCCCGGTCGCGCGCCCGCTCGCGCCGCCGCACCCGCCCCGGCGGCCGGGGGCGCCGCCGCTCGGACCGCACCTCGGAGGCCGCGCGACACTAGTGTCGGAGAGGTGACCAGCGCGCTCCTGACGGACCAGTACGAACTCACCATGGTCGACGCAGCCCTCAAGGACGGCACGGCCGACCGCCGCTGCGTGTTCGAGGTCTTCGCGCGCCGACTGCCCGACGGACGTCGCTACGGGGTCGCCGCGGGCCTCGGCCGGTTCCTCACCGCGCTGACCGACTTCCGGTTCGGCGACGAGGAGATCGCCTTCCTGCGCGACCGCGGAGTCATCGACGCCGGGACGGCCGCGTACCTCGCCGGCTACCGGTTCACGGGCGACATCCGCGCCTACCGTGAGGGTGAGGTGTTCTTCCCGAACTCCCCCGTCCTGCAGATCGAGGGCACCTTCGCCGAGGCGGTGGTGCTCGAGACCCTCGCACTCAGCATCTTCAACGCGGACAGCGCGATCGCGAGTGCGGCGGCGCGCATGGTCTCGGCGGCCGACGGACGCCCGCTCGCCGAGATGGGATCGCGCCGCACGGGTGAGTGGAACGCGGTCGCCGCCGCCCGGGCCGCGTACATCGCGGGCTTCGGGGCGACGAGCAACCTCGAGGCCGGGCGCACCTGGGGCATCCCGACGATGGGCACCGCGGCGCACGCGTTCACGCTCCTGCACGACACCGAGGAGGACGCCTTCCGCTCGCAGATCGACGCCCTCGGGACCGGCACGACGCTCCTCGTCGACACGTACGACATCGAGGCCGCGGTCGACACCGCGGTCCGGCTCACCGACGGCAAGCTCGGAGCGGTCCGCATCGACAGCGGCGACCTGCCGTCCGTCGTGGCCTCGGTCCGTGCGCAGCTCGACCGGCTCGGCGCGACCGAGACGAAGATCACCGTCACGAACGACCTCGACGAGTACACGATCGCGGCACTCCGCGCGGCCCCGGTGGACTCCTACGGCGTCGGGACCTCGGTGGTGTCCGGCTCGGGGCACCCGGCCGCGGGCATGGTGTTCAAGCTCGTCGCACACCGCGACGCGAGCCACCGCGATGCGAGCCACCGCGACGCGAGCGAGGGCGGAACCGGAGGCGACTGGGTCCCGGTCGCGAAGAAGTCGGCCGAGAAGGCCACGGTCGGCGGCCGCAAGCAGGCCGGTCGCCGGCTCCGGAACGGCATCGCCACCGCCGAGGTCGTGCTCACCTCGGGGCAGGTCGGCCCGGACGAGCGCCCGCTGCTCGTCCCCGTGGTGACCAACGGCGAGGTGGACCCGGCGTTCCTCGGCGTGCAGGGCGTCGAGGCGGCCCGCGCGCACCACAAGATGGCGAAGGCCGAGCTGCCCGCCGACGCGTCACGCATCGGCCGGGGCGACCCGGCCATCCCCACGCTCGTCATCTGAGCGTCGGCGTCACTCTGCCTTCATCTTCTCGTAGATCGCCTTGCAGTCGGGGCAGACCGGGAACTTCTCGGGGTCGCGACCGGGGATCCACTTCTTCCCGCACAGGGCCTTGACGGGCTTGCCGGTCAGGGCCGACTGCAGGATCTTGTCCTTCTTGACGTAGTGCGAGAAGCGCTCGTGGTCGCCGGGCTCGATCGCCTCTTCCTCGAGGAGCTTCTCGAGCTCACGGTCCATCACGTCGAGGCCGCCACCGGGTTCCGTCATGCTCATGGCTCCAGGGTACGACGACCACGCGTGCGCCGCGACGGCGGCGGGCGGACGACCCGGGTGACCCGTGACGAACTGGAGGCGCGGTGCGGGGCCGACCCGCGCCTCCAGACCGTCAGGCGGTCACCTCCGGGACGCGACCCGGCTCAGTTGCGCTGCGCCGCGGCGAGCAGGTCCGGTCCGTGGCGGTCGAAGAGCCGGCCACCGATCGCGACGCCGGCCGCGAGGACGACCACGCCGACCAGGACCCCGACGACCAGGGTGGCCATCCCCCACGGCTCCGGGCCGTCGACGAACGCGAGCACCGCGAGCCACGCTGCGGGGACCGAGCAGACCAGGATCCCGAGCACCATCGACGACTGCGCGACCGAGGCGAGCACCCCGGCGGCCTGGGGCTGCTGGAAGGGGTGGTCACCGGGACGGACCGTCGGGTACGGCAGCACGACCGACACGACGCTCGACAGTCCGAGGCCGGACAGGAGCGCACTCGCACTCACGCCGATCAGCAGCGGGAACGCCGTCCAGTCGCCGAACAGCCACGCCGAGACCCACGAGCCCGCGACGAGCGCGGGGATGCCGACGGCCAGCACGGGCACGAGGCGACCGAGCCGGTCGCTCCACCCGGGTGCCCCCGAGGCGACGTGCAGCCACACCGCCGTGTTGTCGTAGGAGACGTCGTTGTGCGGCAGGAACCCGGCGATGAGCGCCATCAGCGGCAGCGGCACGAGCGCGGTCCAGTGCCACGGCACGCCGGCCACCCCGAGCGGGATGACGACGATCGGGACGAAGACGATGATCAGGTACGACGCGCGGTAGCGCGGGTCCCGGCCCCAGTAGGTGAGCGCCCTGGCCGCGACCGCGCCGACGGGCGTGGAGCCGAGCGTGTCGAACCAGCCGAGTCCCCGGTAGCGACGGGTCCGAGCCCGGCCGTCGACCGTCTCGAGCGCCCGTCCCACCAGCGCCCACCAGGCGAGTCCGAGCAGTGCGACGACGACGACCGCGATGAGGAGCTTGACGATCCCCTCGCCCACGCGTCCGCTCGCGACGTCGGCCGGGACCGCCCACGCGGCGCCCCACGGCGTCCACCCGGCGACGTCGGCGACCCGCTGCGTCTCGGCGCCGGTCGGGTCGAGCCAGTCGACCCGCAGCAGGAGTGACACGGCCGGGAGCGCCAGGACGACGATGACCAGGGCGACGAACCAGCCGGCGTCGCGGGAGCGGTGCGCACCGATCAGGGACGCCCCGACCGCGCTGCCGACGCGGATGAGCAGGGCGCAGGTGACGATCGCGAGCAGGGCCGCGACGACACCGAGGACGCCCACGGCGCCGCCCCGCATCCACGTGACCGACTGCGCGACCGCGACGATCGCGACCGAGACCACCGGCACGCCGATGAGCCCGGCGACCCCGAGCCCGACGGCCAGCTCGCGACGGTCGATGCCGAAGACGGTGAACCGCCTCGGGTCGAACTGGTCGCCACGTCCGACGACGATCGGGACGACGGTGAACGCGAAGGCGATGAGGGCGCCGACCGGGACGACCACGGAACGTGCGACCTCGGGCGCGGCGTCACGGAGCCCCGCGATCTCGATCGCGACGAGCACCGCGGCGACGAGGCCGGCGAGACTGCCGAGCACGACCAGGACGGAGCGTCGCGCGCTGCCGCGGACCGAGCCCGCGAGCAGGTCCGCCCTCAGCCGGAGAAGCTGTGCAACCATTCCATGCTCTCTGCCACGACGCGGCCGCCCGCGAGTTCGACGAACTTGTCCTCGAGGCTCTTGCGCCCGCGGACCTGCGCCATCGTGCCGGACGCGAGGACCTTGCCGCCGACGATGATGGCGACCGAGTCGCACGTCCGCTGGACGAGCTCCATCGAGTGGCTGGAGAGCACCACCGTGCCGCCCCCGCGCGTGTAGCGACGGAGGATCTCGGTGATGGTCGCGGCGCTCACCGGGTCGACGGACTCGAACGGCTCGTCGAGCACCAGGACCCGGGGCGAGTGGATGAGCGTGGCGGCGAGGGCGATCTTCTTCGCCATGCCGACCGAGTAGTCGGCGACCTGTCGGCCGAGCGCCTCGCCGAGACCGAAGGCCTCGGCCAGGTCGCTGCTGCGCTTCCGCGCGGTCGCGCCGTCGAGCCCGCGGAGGGTCGCCGAGTAGTAGAGGAGCTGCGCGCCGGTCAGCCGGTCGAACAGCCGCAGGCGGTCCGGCAGGACGCCGAGGTCGCGCTTGGCGGCGGTCGGGTCGGCCCAGACGTCGTGGTCGAGCACCGTCACGCTGCCCGCGTCGGGACGCAGGAGTCCGGTGACCATCGACAGCGTGGTCGTCTTGCCGGCGCCGTTCGGGCCGACGACGCCGAAGATCGAGCCCTGGCGGATCTCGAGGTCGACCTCGTCGACGGCGAGCGTCTGCCCGTACCGCTTCACGAGCCCGGAGGCGCGGAGGACGACGGGCTGCTGGGGCTGCTTGGTCGTGGGAGCGGGGCGCTTGGTCCCGCTCGGGCGCTTCTTGGCGGGCTTGGTGCCGGTCGCGGACGCGCCCGTCGTCGGCGTGTCCGTCGCGGTCGCGCCGTCGGTCGCGGATGCGGCCGTCGCCGGCGCGTCCGCGGGTGCGTCCGTCGCGGGTGCGTCCGTCGCGGGTGCGTCCGTCGCGGTGGTCCCGTCCGTCGCGGCGGTGCCGTCGGTCGCGCGGCCGGGAGGCACGGTGCCGGTCTTCCCCGCCGCCTGCGTCGGGCGGGTGGCGCGTCCCTTGCCGCCGCGCGCCTTGGCAGGGCGGCTCGTGGTCGTCGGGGCGACCGCCTGCGCGGCGACCCGGTCCCCGTCCGTCTCCGTCGTGTCGGTGGCCGTCGTGTCGTCGGTCATCGCGTCCTCAGCGGAGGCGTCGTGCGCATCCCCGTCCCCCATGTCGTCGTCCGCGACGTCGTCCGTCGCGGTGGCGTCGTCGTCCTCGGTGGCCGCGTCGTCCGGGTCAGCGGTGTCGTCCGCGTCGGCGGTGTCGTCCGCGTCGGCGGTGTCGTCCGCGTCGGCGGTGTCGTCCGCGTCGGCGGCGTCCGCTTCCGCTTCCTCGGTCAGCCAGGCGGCGTCCGACGTGGCGTACACGTCGTCGTCTTCCCCTGCTGCTGCGGCCACCGCCCCACCGTACCAACGCTCACCCGGCTGCGGGGGACGCCCGGGGCGCGCTGTCCCGAATCCCCGGTGCCGGGTCACGAATTGAGCACGAAGCGCCCGGAGCTGTACCCCGTCGGCGGGTCGTTCCGTATCATTCACCGAGGCACGACGAAGTGTTCACCACTTGGAAACCTGTCCCGGCCGGCCTCCCCGTGACGATCCCTCCCTGCGAATGCGCGCAGAGACGGCGGTCCTCCCGGGCAGATCGAACCTTGCGGGGGCAGACTCGACGAGGCCCGCCCGTGCCCCAGGGCGCGCGGGCGGACACCAGAAGGGACCAGCATGACCACGCAGATCGTCATCCTCGCAGCAGGGATGGGCAGCCGCCTCGGGCGCAGCCTGCCGAAGCCGCTGACCGAACTGAGCGACGGCCGCACCATCATGCAGCAGCAGTTCGACAACATCCGCGCCGCGTTCGGCTCGAGCGCTCGCGTCACGATCGTCGTCGGCTACAAGTCGGAGTACATCGTCGAGGCGTTCCCCGAGGCGAACTTCGTCTACAACGAGTCGTACGACTCCACCAACACCTCGAAGAGCCTGCTCCGTGCGCTCAAGGCCACGGGCAAGGGCGGCGTGCTGTGGATGAACGGTGACGTCGTCTTCGACCCCCGTGCGCTCGTCCGTGCCGCCGACATGATCGACGAGGACCGCTCGTTCGTCAGCGTCAACACCGACAAGGTCTCCGACGAAGAGGTCAAGTACACGGTCGACGCCGAGGGCTTCATCCACAAGCTGTCGAAGCAGGTCGTGGGCGGGCTCGGCGAGGCCGTCGGCATCAACTACGTGTCCTCGTCCGACAAGCAGGCGCTCATCCGCCAGCTCGGCCGCGTCGACGACCAGGAGTACTTCGAGGGCGGCATCGAGGCGGCCATCGCCGAGGACGGGCTACTCTGGAGCCCGATCGACATCTCCGACCTCTACGCCGTCGAGATCGACTTCGCCGAGGACCTCGAGCGCGCGAACAACCTGTTCGCCTGAACCAGCGTCAGGACCCCCTCGGCGGTTCCGCCCGAAGGGATACCGTGACCACAGCGAGCGCGCCGACCGCGACCCCGACCGCCACACCGATGGCGTCCCGGAGCGCGGCTCGGCGCTATCGCCATGCCCTGTGGTTGTTGACGGCACGTGACCTCCGGGTCCGGTACTCGACCTCGGCGCTCGGCTACCTCTGGTCGATCCTCGACCCGCTCGTGATGTCGGCGATCTACTGGTTCGTCTTCACCCAGGTGTTCCACCGGGGCAAGGTGGGCGAAGAGCCGTACATCGTGTTCCTGCTGTCGGCCCTGCTGCCGTGGATGTGGTTCACCGGCGCGGTGTCCGACTCCACCCGCGCCTTCGTGAGCGAGACGAAGCTCATCCGCTCGACGACCATCCCGCGGAGCATCTGGGTGGCCCGGGTGAACGCCTCGAAGGGCATCGAGTTCCTGCTGAGCCTGCCCGTGCTCGCCGTCTTCGCGATCGCCACCGGGGCCCACCTGCACTGGCAGGTCGCGCTCTACCCGCTCGCGATCGTGCTGCAGGCCGCGCTGGTGTACGGCATCGGCCTGATCGTGGCGCCGCTCGTGGTCTTCTTCCGCGACCTCGAACGCGCCGTGAAGCTCATCCTGCGGTTCTTCTTCTACGCGTCACCGATCATCTACAGCACGACGGCGCTGCCCGATCGACTGCACGACATCGCCGCGTTCAACCCGCTGAGCGGCATCTTCGGCATCTACCGGTCCGCGTTCTTCCCGTCCCAGCTCAACTGGTTCGAGATCGCCGTCTCCGCCGTGGTCACCGTCGTCGTCCTCGCGATCGGGCTCGTCGTGTTCCGCCGCAGCGAGCACCGCGTCCTGAAGGAGCTGTGATGACCGCCACCCAGCAGACCACCCGCAGCCAGGCGGTCGCCCCCGTGATCTCCGTGCGTGACGCCGGCATCCGGTTCAAGCGCAACCGTCGGGCGAGCCGCAGCTTCAAGGACCTGTTCGCCGGCAGCAACCGCCGCAAGCGAGCGGACGAGTTCTGGGCGCTCCGGGGCGTGTCGTTCGACGTCCGTCCGGGCGAGGCGATCGGGGTCGTCGGGCGCAACGGGCAGGGGAAGTCGACGCTGCTGAAGCTGGTCGCGCAGGTCATGCTCCCCGACGAGGGTCGGGTCCAGGTCGGTGCCGGCGTGGCACCGCTGATCGAGATCACCGGCGGCTTCGTCGGGGACCTCTCGGTGCGCGACAACGTCTACCTCACCGCCGGCCTGCACGGCATGTCCCGGGCCGAGATCCGTGACGCCTTCGACGAGATCATCGAGTTCGCCGAGATCGGCGACTTCGTGGACACCCCGTACAAGCACCTCTCCAGCGGCATGAAGGTACGCATCGCGTTCGCGGTCATCTCGCGGCTCGACGAACCGGTGATCCTGGTCGACGAGGTGCTGGCGGTCGGTGACAAGGGGTTCCGCGAGAAGTGCTACAAGCGGATCGAGGAGCTCCTCGCCGGTGGTCGCACGCTGTTCTTCGTCTCGCACAGCGACAAGGACCTGCGCCGCTTCTGCGATCGCGGGCTCTACCTCGACAAGGGCCGCCTGCAGTTCGACGGCACGATCGAGGAAGCGTTGCAGCGGTACTCGGCCGACTACACCGTCTGACGACCTCACCCGTCCACAACCAGGGTCCCCCGCACCGCTCTCCACAACGATCGCTCCCCCACGCCGAACCGGCCACCCGACGTCAGACCCTCACCCTACGGTGACGGCATGCACCACCCGACACCGGCGTACGCCGTCCCGTTCTCGATCGACCGTTCCCGAGCGCCCCACCGCTACGACCTGCTGAACGTCGGGGACGAACCCGTCGACGGCATCACCCTGACCCACCTCGGCAACGGCTACTCGCCGCCCCTGGCCGTGCACCGGCTCGAGCCCGGCCGGTCCCTCTCGATGGCCGTCTTCGGCGCCGACCCCGAGGACACCGGCGTCGTGATCGTCCGCTGGCGTCGTCCGGACCGCTCCGAGTACGTCTGGCGGATGTGCCTGGTGGGTGACGCCCGTGCGGCGTGACGCCCCGCGCCGCGCCGCGCCCCCATGGGCCGATCCGGCCAGTCGGTCAGTCCTCGCCGCGAGCCGCCGCGACCTCGTGCCAGCGGGCGAGCAGACGCTCCACGGCGTCGTGCAGACGCCGGGTCGCCGCACCCGGCGTGGTGTCCCCGAAGTACCGCTCCACCCAGTGGCGCAGCTTCGCGAGCTCGGCGGCGTCGCTGACCGCGGCGTCCACCCGTGCGACCACGTCGTGCGCGTCCGTCGCGGTCAGCCAGTTGGCGTCCCCGAGGTACCCGCGTTCGTCGACGTCCGCCTCGGGCGAGACCGGCCGGGTCACGATGAGCGGCTTCCCGACGGCGAGCCGGTCGTAGATCATCGCGCTGATGTCCGTGATCGCCACGTCGGCACCGGCGAGCTGCCAGCCGAGGCCGGGTCCGTCGTCGTACACGTGGTGCGCGCTCGGGTCGGCGGCGTTCGCGCTCGCGATGCCCGCGACGATCCGTTCGTGTGCGGCCTTGTACGCGGGGTCGCTGACGCCGCTGCGGGGGTGCGGGCGGTAGACCAGCCGGTGCGCCGGCGACGCGAGCACCCGCTCGGCGATCGTGGTGCCGTGGCTCGCGATCGAGCCGTAGGCGGCAGCGGCCCGGTCGCCCTCCCAGGTCGGCGCGTACAGCACGACCGTCCGACCGTCGGCCGGGTACGGTGCGGCACCGGCGAAGTGGTCGGCCTGCGGGCGACCGATCGCGATCGTGCGGGTGTCCAGGTCGTAGTCCCAGAGCGCGTCCGACAGGCGTTCACGAGCGGCGTCACCGGCGATCAGGGCGTAGTCGTACGCCTTGAACTGGTTCGTCGTCATGTACATCTTGTCGCTCTCGCCGTGGTTCACGAACACGTGCCACATGCGCCCGTACCGCATCATCTGGAAGTTGCGGGCGTTCTGGTTGACGTAGAAGACGATCTTCGGTGCCTGCTCGTCGACGAACCGCTCGAGGTCCACGACCTGCCTGGCGTACACCACCGGCACCGGCGACTCGTCGAGCAGGGCGAGCATGGTGCCGGGGCTCCGCGCGATGATCGCCACGGGGTGCGTCGCCGCGAGCTCGGCCAGGGGCGCGTACCACTGCCGCACCTGGTACATGTTCACCGGGCCGTCCGCGAAGTAGACGGCGATCTCCACGCTCCCCCGCGCGGGTTCCGGGACGGACGGCAGACGCCGTGCCAGTTCGCGGCGGCTGCGACGGGACTTGAGCAGGCGTTCGGCGAGCCGCAGGGCCGTGCGCGCGTCGCTGATGATCGGCATGGTCTCTCTTCCGGGGTCCGGGGACGGTTCGGGGCGGGTGGGTCAGACGACGGGCGGGCGACCGGCGAGCGTCATCCGGCCGATCGTGAGCCACCCCATCACGTGCACCGGGCCGCAGTCGGTGCGCCATCCTTCGCGGACGCCAGCGAACCAGGTCGCCAGCCGTCGCGGGTGCCGCCACCACCGGGCGACCTGGATCGCCGCCCAGGACCCGACGTACAGCGGCCGGAGCACCGCCGGCAGGTTGCGCCGCGCGAGCCAGACCCGGTTCCGGGCGTTCAGCCGGTAGTACTCGGTGTGCCGTGCCGGGTCGATCGCGGGGTGGTGTGCGACGAGGTCCCCGGCGTACCAGGTCCGTCGGCCGGCGTCCCACACCCGCCAGGCGAGCTCGATGCCCTCGTGCGCGTAGAAGTACGCCGCGCCCCATCCCCCGGTCGCGCGGTACACGTCCATCGGCAGGATGACCGCGCCCTCCCACACCGAGAACACCGGCGACGAGTGGTCGGGCTCCCCCTTGCGGATGCGGGGGATCCACCGGGTCGGGTTCGCGGCGCCGGTGGGGTCGACGACCCGGGGTTGGACGAGCCCGAGCGACGGGTCGCGCTCGAACAGGGCGATCGCGTCACGCAGGAAGGTCTCGGACGGCACCGAGGCGTCGTCGTCGAGGAAGAACACGTAGTCGCCGTCGACCACGTCGGCGCCGGCGTTCCGTCCGGCGGGGATGCCGACGTTCTCGGGCAGCGCCAGTGTCCGGACGCCCTCGGGCAGGCCGGTGGGCTCCCATCCGTTGCCGACGCAGACCACGTCGAGCTCCACGTCCTGCTGCGCGAGCACGCTCTCGAGACCACGACGCAGCTCGTCGGGTCGGGTGCCCTGCGACAGGCTCACGACGGCGACGCGGGGCCGGTCACGGTGCGGCACGGCGTGGCGACGGAGCGTCCCAGGGGTCACGCCCGGACCCGCTTCGACGAGATGATCGCGAGGAAGTGCCCGAAGGTCGCCAGCACCGCGAGCGGCAGCAGCGCGCCCACGAGGATCCGGTCGGCCAGCGGATGACCGATCACGAGCCCGAGCAGCGCGAAGACGAACGCGAGGATGCTCAGTTCGACCGAGTGGTACAGGCGGTGGAACGGCAGGAACCGTGCGGCCCGGCGCAGCGTCGCGAGCCGTCGGCCGGACGGCACGGTGCCGGCGTCACGGCGGTCGACGAGCTTCTCGAGCCCGGCGTTCGCGCGTGCGACGTGCACCATGTCGTTGAGCGCCTTGTTCAGGACGATCACGAGGCCCAGTGCGCAGCCGATCGTCGTCCACATCCAGTCCGCACCGTGGATCGGCCACGTGGCGGCCCGGACGCCGAGCGCGATGGGGATGAGTCCCTCGGTCGTGTAGTGCCCGACCTTGTCGAGGAACACGCCTGCGGGCGAACGGGTCCCCCGCCACCTTGCGACCTCGCCGTCCGAGCAGTCGACGAGCATCTGGAGCTGGCCGAGCACGAGGGCGAGCGCCGCGCCCCAGATCCCCGGGATGAGCAGCGCCGCGGCGACGCTCCACCCGACCAGGATCATCAGACCGGTCACCTGGTTCGCGCTCACCCGTGTCTTCAGGAGCACCCACGTCAGGTACGGCGAGACGTCCCGCAGGTACAGCGAGGCCGTCCAGTGCTCGGCGTTCGCCCGCGAGCGCACCTCGTCCGGTTGGGCGACGGCGCGGAGTTCGGCGATCGAGGAGGGGCGGGCGTTCCCGCGGCCGGTCGTGTCGTCGGTCAAGAGGTCAGGTCACCGTCCCGTGTGCGTGGTCAGTTCGGACGTCCGGGTCAGGAAGCCGATGATGAAGCCGAGTCCCCACCCGACGTGGATGCACGGCAGCACCACGACGAGCCAGAGGAGCGTCGGGAGCCCCGACCGCCGGGCGACCGCGACGGCCCCCAGGACGACGAAGACGAGGTAGACCGCCGGGACGACGAAGCCGAGCAGCGCCCATGCCGCACCGGTGCCGAGCGCGGCGCCGATGATCCCGACGACCCCGGCGACGATGCCGAGTGCCATCGCCGCGACCATGGCCGGCGGGACGAAGTAGCGCAGGCCGTTGTTGGCGGGGAATCGGCGTGCGAGTTCGCCGCGCCACAGCCCGGTGGCGACGAACTGCCGGACCAGGCGCTTCAGGCTGGGCCGCGGGCGGTAGGTGACGACGAGCTCGGGCGTGAACCAGACGGTGCCGCCGGTCTGCCGCAGTCGCCGGTTGAGTTCCCAGTCCTGCCCGCGCTTGATGCCCTCGTCGAACAGCCCGACCTCGAACAGGCGGTCGCGGCGGAACACACCGAGGTACGCGGTCTCGGCCGGACCGGCCCGTCCGCCGACGTGGTGCGGCGTCCCGCCGAGGCCGACGCGGCTGCCGTAGGCGAGCGCGACGGCGCGTTCGAAGGGGGTCCGTCCCTCGGCGCGCATGATGCCGCCGACGTTGTCGGCACCCGATTCCTGCAGCACCCGCACCGCGATGCGCGTGTAGTCCGTGGGGAGGACCGAGTGGGCGTCCACGCGGACGACGACCGGGTGCACCGATGCACGGATCGCCACGTTGAGGCCGGCGGGCGTCGAGCCGGCCGGGTTCTCGATCGCGCGGATCCGAGGGTCGGCGGCGCTCATCTCGGCGACGAGTTCGTTCGTGCCGTCGATCGACGGGCCGAGGGCGAGGATGACCTCGAACGGACCGGAGTAGTCCTGCTCCAGCAGACTCTGGACGGCTGCCCGGACCTCGGTGACCTCGTTGAGGACGGGCATCACGTACGAGACGCCCGGCAGGGGCTGTCCGTCTGTCTGCATCGGTACCTCGGGGTCCTCACCTGGGTGCACGGGACGCACCGCGGACGGTGCCGCCCCGCAAGAGCGACCCTGAGCCTATCAAGTCGCCGCGGGTCGTCGGGGCGACCGGCAGAGGGGCGGGGGGGGGGGGGGGGGGGGGGGGGGGGCGGCCCCGGCCGGGCCCGGGGCGGGGGCCGGCGGCCGGCGAGCGCGCGGGGGGGGCGCGCGCCCCCCCCCCGCCTCCCGTCCGTTGCTGGTCGCGTCAGCCCTTGTAGGTCCCGAGGGTGACGTCCGCCTCACGCGTCTGGCCGTTGCGGATGAAGGTGATCGTCGTCTTCGCACCGCCCGCGAAGTAACGGACCTGCGCCGTCAGGTCGGTTGCGTCGGAGACCGTCGCCGACCCGATCTTCGTGACCACGTCGCCCTTCTGCAGACCGGCCTTCGCCGCTGCACCGCCGGACGACACCGACTTGATGAGGCCGCCCATCTGCGTGGCGTTCGCGTCCTCGGCGGCGTCGCCGACGGTCGCGCCGAGCAGCCCGTGCGTCGCGGAGCCGTTGTCCTTGATCTCGTTCGCCACGCGCTTGACGAGGTTCGACGGGATCGAGAAGCCGACGCCGATGCTGCCGGACTGGCTCGACGACGAGTCGGACGAGCTGCCCGCGCTCGCGATGGCCACGTTGATGCCGATGAGCTTGCCCTTGGAGTCCAGCAGCGCGCCACCGGAGTTGCCCGGGTTGATCGACGCGTCGGTCTGGATGACGGGCAGCGAGACCGTGCTGTTCGTCGAGGAGTTGCTGCCGTTGCCGCCGTTGCCCCAGAAGTCGAAGGGACCGCCGCTCGAGCCGTTCCCGCCCTCGTTCGAGTCGCCGCCCTCGGTGGGGGCGCTCGAGGTGACCTGGATGCTCCGGCTCAGGGTCGAGACGATGCCGTCCGTGACGGTGTTCGACAGTCCGAGCGGAGCACCGATCGCCACGGCCGTGTCGCCGACGTTGAGGTCGCCGGAGTCCGCGAACGTGATCGGCTTCAGGTCGGTCGCGTCGATCTTGATGACCGCCAGGTCGACCGTCGGGTCGGTGCCGACGAGCTTCGCCGGGTAGATCTTGCCGTCCGAGGTGGTGACCGTGATCGTGCCGTTCGAGCTGTCACCGTCGAGCGTCACCACGTGGGTGTTCGTGACGATGTAGCCGTCCTTGCTGAACACGACGCCCGATCCGGTGCCCGCTTCACTGCTCGACGAGACGTTGATCGTGACCACCGACGGGGTCGCCTGCGCGGCCACCGCGGTGACGACCGTCGCGTTGTTGTAGTCGTTGACGGTGAGGTTGCCGCCGCCCTGGCTGGTGGACGACCCGACGACGGTCCCCCCGCCCTGGCTCGATCCGGCGAGCCATCCGGCACCGCCGCCCACGAGACCGGCGATGACGACGCCGGCGATGATCGGGAGGGCGAGGCGGCCTCGGCCGGTGCCCGTGCGACGGCTGGCGGGTGCCGCACCCGGGACGCCGGCGGCGCCGGCTGCTCCGCTCTCGAAGTAGTGGCCGTTCCGCTGGTTCGAGCCGTCGACGTCGCCGAACGCGCTCGTGGCGGAGGCCGGAGCCTGGGCCGATGCGGTGGCGTACTCGGAGGCCGAGGCGGGAGCCGAGGTGGGCTGGGCGTACTCGCCGTAGCGGGGCTGCTGGCCGTACTGCGACTGCTGGCCGTACTGGTTCTGCTGGCCGTACTGCGACTGCTGGCCGTACTGGCCGTGCTGCTGCTGTCCGTACTGGTCCTGTTGGCCGTACTGGCTCTGCTGGCCGTACTGCGACTGCTGGCCGTACTGACCGTGCTGGCCGTACTGCTGCTGTCCGTACTGGTCCTGTTGGCCGTACTGGCTCGTCTGGGACTGGCCGTACTGCGGCTGCTGCGTCGGCTCGGTGCCGTAGGGCGTCCCGTGCGCGCCGTAGCCGCCCGAGGCCTGCCCGTACTGGCTCGTCTGGTCGGCCTGACCCTGCTGGCCGGACTGGTCGGCCCGGCCCGGCTCCGACGCGTGGTCGGACAGCGTCGGGTACAGCGCCGTGTACCGATCGGTCGGGTGGTCGTTCGCGGACGCGATCACGTCGGTGTGGTCCGCGTCGGTGTGGTCCGCGTCGTGGAGGTGCTCGGAGTCGTTCGGCGAAGCGTCCTCGGATGCGGCCTTGGCGGCCGCGTCGTCCGGACGGATGTCGTCGCCCTGCCCGTTGGGCGTGGTGTCGGTCATGCTGGACGTGCTCCTTTCAAGCTCGTGCAGTCTGTCGCACGCACCTGAGCGGTGCTCCTGGTGACGCTGGAAGCGACCTATGGCGATCTTATGCGTGGGCTGTGCGACCCTTCCCGGGGTGCGCTCGACTCGGCCGCTAGGTTGGGGTCCGTTCAGCGCCGCGAGCGCGATCGACATCCCGGAGGGAACCACATGCGCCACGCAGGACCCTGGTTGCGAGCCGCCGAGGGAGCGATGCTCCTCGGACCGGACGGCGTCCCCGCGCCGACGGTGTTCGCCGAGATGAGCGCACTCGCGGCCGCGACGGGCGCACTGAACCTCGGGCAGGGGTTCCCGGACGAGGACGGCCCGGCCGAGGTCCTCGAGGCAGCGGTCGCAGCCATCCGCGACGGCGTCAACCAGTACCCGCCGGGACGAGGGACCCCAGACCTGCGGGCCGCGATCAGCGAGCACCAGGCCCGTTGGTACGACCTCGACGTCGACCCCGACCGCCAGGTACTCGTCACCGCCGGCGCCACCGAGGCCCTCGCCGCGACGCTCCTGGCGCTCGTCGAGCCGGGCGACGAGGTCATCACGTTCGAGCCGTTCTACGACGCGTACGGTGCGCTCATCGGGCTCGCCGGCGGGACGCACGTCACCGTGCCGCTGTCTGCTCCCGACTTCCTGCCGGGCGAGACTGCCCTCCGCGCCGCGTTCTCCGACCGCACCCGCGCCGTGCTCGTGAACACGCCCCACAACCCCACCGGCCGCGTGCTGCCGACCGAGGTCCTGACGACGATCGTCGAACTCGCGACGCACCACGACGCGGTGATCGTCACCGACGAGGTCTACGAGCACCTGACCTTCGACGTGCCGCACGTCCCGATCGCCACCCTGCCCGGTGCCGCCGAGCGGACCGTGACGATCTCGAGCGCTGGGAAGACCTTCAGCACCACCGGTTGGAAGATCGGCTGGCTCACGGCTCCCCCAGCGCTCGTCGACGCGATCACCAGCGTGAAGCAGTTCCTCACGTTCGTGAACGGGGCTCCGTTCCAGCCCGCGGTGGCAGCCGGCCTCCGGCTCCCCGACCGGGTCTTCACGGGCATCGCCGCCGAGCTGTCCGCCAAGCACGACCTGCTCGCGGGTGGGCTGGCCGCCGCGGGCTTCGAGGTGATGCGTCCCGACGGCGGGTACTTCGTCATCGCGGACGTCGCGCCGCTCGGGTACGACGACGCCCGGTCGTTCTGCCTGCGACTCCCCGAGCTCGCCGGCGTCGTCGGGGTGCCGGTCTCGGCGTTCGTCCGTCCCGACCACGCGGCCGACTACCGGACCCTCGTGCGGTTCGCCTTCTGCAAGCGCCGCTCGGTGCTCGAGGACGCCGCAGCTCGACTCGCCGGTCTCGCTCGGCGCGGCTGACCCGCCGGCGCCACCACCCGCCGCACCGCTCGGGCCGGGCGCATTCCGCCCGCTCGGGGCCGGGCGTCCGCCTGAGGCGCGCTTCGAGCGGGCGAAACACGGCCCACCCGAGCCCTCAGCCGGACGCAAATAGCCCGCTCAGCGTGAGCGCGTCCCGTGCCGGCGTCGAGCGGGCGAAATACTGCCCGCCCTCCCCTCCAGCGGTACGTATTTCGCCCACTCGGGTCGGGCGCACCGCATGGGCGAAGCGAGCGGGCGAGATCTGGCCCACCCGCGCCTCCAGGCAACCCGGTTTCGCCCGTTCGGCGGGAGCGCGTCACGGGCACATCGAGCGGGCGAAAGGTGGCCCATCCGCGCCTCCAGTCGGACGGATTTCGCCCACTCGGGTCGGATGCACCGCCTAAGCGAGCCGAGCGGGCGAAATCTGGCCAGCCCGTGCCTCCAGGCAACCCGCTTTCGCCCGTTCGGCGGGAGCGCGTCGCGTGCCGTCGTCGAGCGGGCGGAATCTGGCCCGTCCGCGCCTCCAACGGGACGGATTGCGCCCACTCGGGTCGGGCGCACTGCCCGGACGAGGCGAGAGGGCGGAATCTGGCTCGCCCGCGCCTCCAGGCGGACGTGGTTCGCCCGTTCGGCGTCGGCGTGTGCGTAGGCGCGCCGCGTGCAGGCGGCGCGCGAGCAGCTGACCGCGCGCCGGGTCAGGCGCGGGGCGTGACCTCGTAGCGGCGGAGCGCGAGCGACGGGTTCGTCCGGCGGACGGCCTCGGTCACAGCGGTGTCGACCTCCGCGACGAGCATCCCCGGGACGGCCCCGGCAGCGGCGACCGCGACGCCGGAGGGGTCGAGCACGAGCGAGCCTCCGATGCCGATCGGCGGCGTCTGGCCGACGCCCACCACCCAAACGGTGTTCTCGATCGCGCGAGCGGTGAGCAGGGTCCGCCAGTGGTGCTCCTTGCCGGGACCCCGCACCCACTCGGCGGGCAGGACCACGACGTCCGCCGCCCCGTGTTCGGGCGCGACGAGTCGGCGTGTGACCTCGGGGAAGCGCAGGTCGTAGCAGGTCTCGAGGCCGACGCGGACGCCCCCGAGCGAGAACACGGGCAGCTGCTCGGGGTCACCGGACTCGATGCGGTCCGACTCCTTCGAGCCGAAGGCGTCGTAGAGGTGCACCTTCCGGTACGTCTCGGCGATCGATCCGTCGGGCAGGACCGCGACGAGGGTGTTCCGGAAGCGGCCCGGGGTGTCGGCGCACTCGGCGATGCCGACGACGAGGGCGATGCCGACCTCGCGGGCGATGGTCTGCAGGCCGGTGACGAACGGGCCGTCCAGGGGTTGTGCGGCGGCCACGAACCGGTCGTCGATGTCGGCGGTGAAGTACGAGGTGTACTCCGGCGTGACGAGCAGGTCGGCCCCCCGGGCGGCCGCGTCGACGGCAGCGGTCCGGACGGTCTCCAGGTTCGCGGCGGGGTCGTCCACGGGCGCGAACTGCGCCGCGGCGACGGTGAGGGTGCCCATCCGCCGAGCGTACCGGGCGGCCCGAGACTCGGCCCCGCGGACGTTGCTCGCGCCACGAGCGCGCGAAAGTGTCCGCCCAGCCGAGACTCGGCCCCGGCGCGACGGCCAGCGCGACAGCCAGCGCGACGGTCGGCGCACGAAGAAGGCCCCGGTCCGACTGGACCGGGGCCTTCTCTGTGACGCTTGGTTGCGGGGGCAGGATTTGAACCTACGACCTCTGGGTTATGAGCCCAGCGAGCTACCGAACTGCTCCACCCCGCGGCACGTTGAACAGCCTACACGGGGCCGTGGCGGGGCACAAATCGAGCGCCCCGCCACGGTGTGTCTCAGTTCCCGCCCTCGGCCTCGGTCGCGGCCTGGATGGCCTCCTGCAGGCGCTGGTCGGCCTCGGCCGCGGCGACCAGGTCGTTCTCGGCGTAGGCGTCCTGACGGTCCTGCAGCGCCTGCTTGGCGTCGTTCAGGGCCTTCTGCAGCGCCTCGTTGTCGACCGTCCCGGAGCCGGTCGACGATCCCGAGCCGGTCGACGATCCCGAGCCAGTCGACGAACCGGAGCCGGAATCCGACGAGCCCGAGCCGGAGTCGGACGAGCCGGAGCCCGACGACGAGCCGGAGCCCGACGACGAGCCGGAGCCGGACGACGCACCCTGGTCACCGGCCGACGCACCCGAGTCGCCGCCGAACAGGCTGTTGAGCGCCTCGTCGAGGGTGTCCTCGAACGCGATCTTGTCACCGAAGGCCACGAGCACCTTCTGCAGCAGCGGGTACGAGCCGCTCGACGTCGACTGCACGTACACGGGCTGCACGTAGAGGAAGCCGCCACCGACCGGGAGCGTGAGCAGGTTGCCCTGCTTCACGGTCGAGTTCCCGCGCTTCAGGATGTTGAGCTCCTGCGACACGGTCGAGTCACCGTTGAAGAGGCTCTGCACCTGTCCGGGGCCCGGGATGTTGTCGGTCTTCGGCATCGTCAACAGCGTGAGCTTGCCGTAGCCGGACGCCTTCTTCCCCTCGCCCGCGCCACCCGCGTCGGAGTCCACCGCCAGGTACCCGGTGAGCACGTTGCGGTTGTTCGTCCCGGCGGACTGCTGCGGGATGTACGTCGTGTACAGGGAGTAGGCGGTCCCCTGCCCCGGCACCTTCATCGTGAGGTAGTACGGGTCCTGCAGGTTGCCCCTGGTCGTCGTCGTGGTGGTCGCCCCGAGCGCGTTCGTGCCCGTGTTGGTCGTGGTCGACGCGTCCGACGTGTCCGTCTCGTTCGTGCCGGACGTCGGCTCCTGCGGCACGTTCCAGGCGTCGTCACCCGAGTAGAACGAGTTCGCGTTGGTGACGTGGTAGGTGCCGAGGATCGACCGCTGCACCTTGAACAGGTCGGTCGGGTACCGGACGTGGTCGAGCAGTTCCGCGCTCATCTTCGACACGGGCTGCATCGACGTCGGGAAGATCTTCTGCCACGTCTTGAGCACCGGGTCCTGGGTGTCCCACGCGTAGAGCGTCACCTTGCCGGTGTACGCGTCGACCGTGGCCTTGACCGAGTTGCGGATGTAGTTGACCTGGTCGGTCCGGTACGACGAGCTCTCGGCGCCGGCGATGGTGTCCGACAGGCTCTGGCTCTGCGAGTACGGGTAGGCGTCGCTCGTCGTGTAGCCGTCGACGACCCACTGGATGCGGTGGTCGACGATCGCCGGGTACGCGTCGCTGTCGAGCGTCAGGTACGGCGCGACCTTCTGCACGCGGGTGATCGGGTCGCGGTCGTAGAGGATCTGCGAGTCCTGGTTCACCGCGTTCGACAGCAGGATCTGCTCCGACTGGAACTTCGCCGCGTAGACGAGCCGGTTGAAGAAGTTCCCGAGGCTCGGGCCACCGTTGCCGGCGTACGTCGTCGTCGCGTTGCCGCCACTGTCGTCGTTCTCGTCCGAGCCGGACGGGTAGTCGAGCTCGACGTTCTTCGAGCCCTTCGGTGCACCGACGATCGAGTAGGCGGGCGACGTCTCACCGAAGTACACGCGCTGCTGGAAGTCGCCGAGGGCGCCGTTGGACGGGATCCCCGACTCGAGGAACACCGGCTTGCCGTCGCTCGCGCGCTGGTTGCCGTACGCCGCCGTCACGCCGTAGCCGTGCGTGTAGACGAAGGCCCGGTTGTAGGGCGTGTTCGCCTGCGCGCTCAGGCCGTCGAGGTCGATGTCGCGCACCGCGATGACGGTGTCCTCGGTCTCGCCCTTGACGTCGTAGCGGTCGACGTCGAGCTCCTTCGGGAACTGGTAGTACTGCCGGTACTGCTGGAGCTGGCTGAAGGTGTCGGAGACGATCTTCGGGTCGATCAGGCGGATGTTCGCCGTCGTCTGGGCGTCCTGCGCGAGGGCACCGGAGCTCGCCTCGGTCGTCGCGTCGTAGTTCCGTTCCTGGACACCGGCGACACCGTAGGCGTCACGGGTCGCCTTGATGTTCCGCTCGATGTACGCCGACTCGAAGGTGCGCTCCGAGGGCTTCACCTGCAGGCGCTGGACGATCCACGGGTAGATGCCACCGATCACGATCGCGGCGACGAGCAGCAGGCCCGTCCCGACGATCGAGATGCGCCAGCGACCGATGACGGCCGTCACGATGAACAGGATCGCCACGATCGCGGCGATGCCGGCCATGATCTCGCGACCCGGGATGACCGCGTTCACCTCGGTGTACTGGGCACCGGTGATGAGCGAGTTCGACTTCGTCAGGGCGGCGTACTGGTCGAGCCACAGGCTGACGGCCTGCAGCGCGACGTAGACGGCCGCCGTGACCGCGAGCTGGATGCGCGCGGCCTTCGAGATGCGGACCTCTCGCCCGCCGAAGCGCATCGCGCCGTACAGGTAGCAGGCGGCCAGGGCGGCCAGGCCGGCGATGAGCACGACGGCCGACGAGTACGCCACGATCGCACGCCAGAACGGCAGTTCGAACACGTAGAAGCCGATGTCGAGCCCGAACTGCGGGTCGGTCTTGCCGAACGGCGTCCGGTTGAAGTACTCGAGCACCATGCTCCAGCGCCCCGCGGTCGAGAGTCCGGCGAAGATGCCGAGCACGACCGGGATGCCGATCATGACGGCACGACGCAGCGGCTCGATGACCTGCTGGTAGCGGTCGAGCTGCGAGTTGAGCTTCGCGTAGACCGGCCGGAACCGGAACGCGAGCGCGATGCTCGCGTACACCGGGACCGCCATCCCGAGGAAGCCGGCGAGGAACATCAGCGTCCCGGCGATCCACCTGGTGGTCAGGACCTGCTGGAAGCCGAGCTGCGCGAACCACGCGTAGTCGGTGTACAGGCTCGCGAAGATGAAGAAGGCGATCACCAGTGCGGCCAGCACGATGATCGTGACCACGATCGGGACCCGCGGCGAACGCCGCCCCGAGGTGGACGAGGTTGTCGTCACTTGATGTGCTCCAGACGTGTCGAACCGGCGGGCCCGGCGCGGCGGGCCGTCAGTGCATCGATCCTATGTGGCGCGAGCACCCCTGAAACTGTACGGCGACTCAGGAACGGGTGTCGCGCCTCCAGGCTGACCGCTCGGGAGGCACGGATCGCGCCGTCCGCGGACGTCGCCCGGAGCGCATGGCCGGGTCTAGGACGTGCAGCGCGCGAGCTTCGCGGTGCTCTTCCCGGAGGCGATCGTCTGCAGATCGGTGACCGCCTGGTCGAGGGTCGCGACCCGGTAGACGTCGAGCCCGTCCGGGACGTGACCGACCACCTCGTCGCAGTTGTCGGCCGGTGCGAGGAAGACGGTCGCGCCGGCGTCCTTCGCGCCGTACATCTTCTGGCGGATGCCGCCGATCGCACCGACCTCGCCGTCGGCGGTGATCGTGCCCGTCCCGGCGACGTGCTTCCCGCCGTTGAGCTTGCCCGGCGTGATCTCGTCGATGATCCCGAGTGCGAACATCATCCCGGCCGACGGGCCGCCGACGTCCTGGAGCTCGATGGAGACGCGGAACGGGAAGTCGTACTGCTCGGTCACGCCCACACCGATCAGGGCCGTGCCCTGCTCGGTCCGCGGCGTCAGCTCGACCGTCTTCTCGGCGCCGTCGCGTTCGACGACCACCGTCGCCGGGCCCGAGGTGCCGTGCTTCGCGACCAGCTCACGGAGCGAGGTCGCGTCGGCGTTCTCGGTGAGCGAGGTCCCGTCGAACGACCGGATGACGTCCCCCTCGTCGATGACGCCGTCGGCCGCCGAGCCCTTCTGGACGGTGCCGACCTCGAGCTCGGTCGGCAGGCGGTACCCCTGGTGGATGAGCGCCGCGGCGACGGCGGACTGCTGCGACTGCTGCATGTCGGCCGTGTCCTGCTGGTTCACCTGGTCGGTGCTGACGCCCTCCGGGTAGATCGCGGACGCGGGGATCACCGCCTCGGACTTCGTGAAGAGGGCACGGATGACGCTCGTCCACGACGGCCGGTTCGTCGCGTCGCCCTGGATGCCGACGGTGAGCATGTCGAGCGCGCCGCCGGTCGGGTAGGTCGGGTGCCCGTCGATCTGGATGAGCTTGACCTGCTTGGCGTCTTTGCCGGTCCCCTGCTCCTGCGTGCCGATGGTGTTGTAGACCGGGCCGGGGACCTCGATGAGGTACGGGCTCGGCAGCAGGCTGGCGAGCAGGCCGAGGACGACGGCACCGATCACGAACGCCCAGCCGACGGTCCGGGAGCGCGGACGTCGGCGGGGTTCGGGGGCGAAGAGGGTCACGCAGCGTCCTTCCACGGTGGGCTGTTCGCCCTCGGCGCAGCGGTTCGGGCGTTCCCACGGGGGCGTCCCAGGCGCGGCCCCGTGAGCAGCGATTAGCGTAGTCGTCATGCCTGATGAACCGCAGCCGGGGCCGGACGACGACTTCCAGGAGATGCTCCGGAAGCTCCTGTCCGGCGAGGGCCAGATCGACCCGTCGCAGCTCGCCGGAGCCGCGGGGCTGCCGAACGACCCGGCCTTCGTCGCGAACCTGATGAGCCAGCTGCAGCGTGCCGCGCAGTCCGGCGGCGACGGCATCGACTTCTCGGTCGCCTCCGAGCGGGCCACCGCGATCGCCCGTGAGGGCGGCCACCCCGTCGACCCCGCGACCTCGCAGGCTGCCGACCAGGCGTTCCAGGTCGCCGCGCTCTGGCTGGACGAGGCCACCTCGGTCGCCGAGCTCACCGCGACGCCGAGCCTCTACACGCGCGAGCAGTGGGCGAAGGCGACCACCCCGGTGTGGGCGCAGATCGCCGAACCCGTGGCGCTGAGCATCTCGAACGCGCTCACCGAGGCGATCGAGCAGCGCGCGCCGGAGCAGCTCAAGGCGATGCTCGGCGACGTCTCGAAGGCGATGCGCGGCGTCGGCGGCGCACTCTTCGCGATCCAGCTCGGCCAGGTCGTCGGGCAGCTCTCGAAGGAGGTCGTGTCCGGCGGCGACGTCGGCGTGCCGCTCCTCGACGAGCAGGTCGCCGCCCTCCTGCCGCAGAACGTGGCCGAGTTCGCCGAGGGACTCGACGTCCCCGAGGACGAGGTCCGGATCTACCTGGCCGTCCGCGAGCTGGCGCACGCTCGGCTCTTCCGCTCGGCCCGGTGGCTCCGGCTGCACATCATCTCGTCGATCACCGACTACGCCCGGGGCATCCACATCCCGTTCGACCGCGTCGAGGAGCTCGCCTCCGAGATCGACCCGACGAACCAGGAGCAGCTCCGCGACGCCCTCGCGTCCGGCGCCCTCATCCCGCCGCGCACCGAGGAGCAGGAGGCCGCCCTCGCCCGCCTCGAGACGATGCTCGCGCTCGTCGAGGGCTGGGTCGACACCGTGACCGCCGCCGCCACCGAACGCCTGCCGAAGTCCGGCGCGATCGCCGAGATGGTCCGCCGCCGTCGTGCGGCAGGTGGGCCGGCCGAGTCCGCGTTCGCCACGCTCGTCGGGCTCGAACTCCGCCCCCGTCGCCTCCGCGAGGCCGCCGCGATGTGGCAGCGCGTCACCGACGAGCTCGGCACCGAGCAGCGCGACGCCCTCTGGTCGCACTTCGACGCCGTCCCCACCTCCGAGGACATCGACGCGCCCGACGCCTTCGTCGCCCGGCTCCGGAACCCCGGCCGGTCCGCCGAGGACGACGAGTTCGACAAGGCGCTCGAGGACCTCCTCAACGACGCGACCGGCGACCGCCCGCGCGAGGACGAGGACGGCAACGTCGAGGACGGCCCCGCCGACGACCGCGGCGACGCTCCGAAGTAGTTCTCCACAGATCCGCCGCCCCTCCCCCACGCCCGGGCCCCGTCCGCCAGCGTGGGGGCATGGGCATCCGCATCGATCCGTCCCTCGAGTTCGTCTGGCGCGACCCGACCACCGTCCAGCTCGGGGTCGACCCGCCGCGCGCCGTCGTGCCGGTCCCGAGCACGGCCGAGGAACGCTTCCTGTGCGCACTCCGACGCGAGACCGGTCGGGACGCGCTCTCCGGGGTCGCCGCGGCGAGCGGCTGCCCACCCGGTCTCGCCGCACGCGTCCTCGGGGACGCCTCACCGGCGGTCGTGGACGTCCTCCCCGAGCCGCTCGCGCGCGTCGAGGTGCACGGCACCGGCGCGCTGCCCGACGCGGTCGCCGAACTGCTCTCGGGCGAAGGCGTCACGATCGTGCGCACCACTGCGCCGCGTGGTGGACCGGTGACCGTCCCCGACCCGGATCCCCAGCTCGCCGTGGTGGTGGCCGACCACGTCGTCGACCCGGCGGTCCGCGCGGCCTGGACCCGGCGGGGCACCGCCCACCTGCCGGTCGTCGTCGGGGACGGACGCGTGCGCCTCGGGCCGTTCGTCGTCCCGGGTGCCGGGCCGTGCCTCCAGTGCGTCGAGTACGCGCGCGTCGACGACGACCAGTGCTGGCCGGCCATCGCGGCGCAGGTGTGGGGCCGCCCCGCGGCACCGCTCTCGCCCTACCGGATCGCAGCGGTCGCGGCGGCGACGACCCGGATGCTCCTCGAACGCATCCCGTCCCGGACCCAGCACCCCGATCCGGACCAGCTCGTCTTCGACCGCGACGACCTGTCGGTCAGTCGGCAGCCGGTGACGTTCCATCCGCGGTGTTCGTGCCGAGCGCTGCCAGGAAGCGACTCGCCACCCGGGCTCCCCCACGCGTGGACCCCTGTCGCGACCACGTGAGGGTCACCGAACGGCGGGCACGGGTGAGCCCGACGTAGAAGAGCCGGCGTTCCTCGTCGACCTCGTCGTCGGTGGTGGCGTACGAGATGGGGAGCAGCCCCTCGGCCACGCCGATCACCACGACGTGCGGCCACTCGAGGCCCTTCGACGAGTGCAGCGTGGCGAGGGTCACCGCGTCGAGCTCCGGCTCGTGGTGCGTCGCCGCACGGTCGACCAGGTCCTGCGTGAACTGCTGCATCGTCGTGCCGGCGGGCGCGTCCTCGGCGAGGCCCATGATCGCCTGCAGTGCCTCCCACTGCTCGCGCACCGCACCCGTGCCCTCCGGGGGCGTCGGCGTCCACCCGCTCACCTGGAGCACGAGGCCGACCCGCCGGGTGAGCTCGTCGTCGGTCTGTCGGACGGCCTCGCCCCGCATGTGGTGCACCGCCAGCTTGACCTCGGGTCGGTCGAAGAACCGGGTGCCGCCCTGCACCCGGTACGGGATGCCCGCGCGCCCGAGCGCCGACTCGATCGCGGCGGCCTGGGCACCCAGACGGTAGAGCACCGCGACGTCCCCGTAGGACGCGGGCGAGGCCGGGTCGGCGACGAGCGCGGCGATCGTGCGCGCGACCGTCTGGGCTTCGTCGCCGTCGTGCACGCACGCCAGGACCTCGGGCCGCGGGCCCGGCTCGGTGTGCTGCGCGACGAGGTCGAGGGCCCCTGGCTGCCCGCGCATGAGCGCGTTCGCGGCGTGCACGACCTCGCGCGTGGACCGGTAGTTCCGCTCGAGCCGCAGCACGGACCCGCGGGGGAACTCGGAACCGAAGCCGAGCAGGTACCGGCTCGACGCCCCCGCGAACGAGTAGATGGTCTGGCTGGCGTCGCCGACCACGCAGACGTCGTCCCGGCCGCCGAGCCAGGCGCGGAGCAGGTCGTGCTGCACGGGCGAGACGTCCTGGTACTCGTCGACCACGAAGAACCGGTACTGCTGCCGGACGTAGGACGCCACCCGGGGTTCGGACTCCACCATGCCGAGCGTGGCGAGCAGGACGTCCTCGAAGTCGAGCTGTCGACGGTCGTCCTTCAGCTGCTCGTAGGCGCGCATGAGGTCGAGGACGCGACGCGGCGCGGTGTCCCGGGGCATCACCCGGTCGGCGGCGGCGGCCTCGTACTCGTCGTAGGAGAGCATCTGGACCTTGCGCCACTCGACCTCGCCGGCCAGGTCGCGGAGCGTCGGGGTGTCCACCTGCAGCCCCACCGAGTCGGCCGCGTGCGCGATCATGCGGCCCTTGGACTCGACGATCTTCGGCGCGTGGCCGCCGACCGTGTCCGGCCAGAAGTAGCTGAGCTGTGCCATCGCGGCCGCGTGGAACGTGCGGGCCTGCACGGTCCCCGCACCGAGGGACCGCAGCCGCGATCGCAGCTCGCCGGCCGCCCGGGTCGTGAACGTCAGCGCGAGGACGTGGTTCGGCGCGTAGGTGCCGGTCGCGACGCCGTAGGCGATCCGGTGTGTGATCGCCCGGGTCTTGCCGGTGCCGGCACCGGCCAGCACGGCGACCGGCCCGAGCAGGGTGCGGGCGACGGTGCGCTGTTCGGCGTCGAGGGCGGCGAGGAGCTCGTCGGGCGACGGCGGACGGAGCGGCTCGGCGGAGGCCCCGGCGGCGGTCCCGCTCACGGCAGGTCCAGCGGCCCGCCGTACCACTCTTCGATGATGGCGCGGGCGATCGACGTCTTCCCCGGCAGGAGCAGGGTGTCGCCGGCGCGCTCGCGGATCTCGTCGCGCGAGAACCACCGGACGTCCAGGATCTCGACGCCGTCCGGTCGAGCGGTCGTCGGGTCGCCGTCCACCGCGCGGGCACGGAACCCGAGCATGAGCGAGGCCGGGAACGGCCACGGCTGGGACCCCAGGTACTCGGGCTCCTCGACGCGGACGCCCGACTCTTCCCAGACCTCTCGCCGGACGGCGTCCTCGAGGGACTCCCCCGGCTCGACGAAGCCCGCGAGGAGCGAGTACCGGTCGGCGTCCCACGCGGCGTTCGAGCCGAGCAGGATCCGGTCGTCGGCGTCGGTCACCCCGACGATGATCGCCGCGTCGGTGCGCGGGAAGTGCTCGTGCCCCTCGGGGTCCCGGCGGACCCAGCCGCCGGTGACGACGTCGGTCGCGGACCCGGTGCGGGGTGAGAAGCCGTGCACCGCGTGCCAGTTCGCCATCGCCACGGCCTCGACCGCGAGGCCCTGGTCGCGCGGCGAGAGCTCGGTCCCGAACATCCGGAGGCTCGCCCACGCGTCGTCGTTGGGCTCGATCGCGGCCGCGGCGCCGGCGTCGAGGAACGCGGCGACGAACCGGGTGCCGGTCGGCGCATCGGGTGCGTCGGACACGGCACGGCCGAGGTACAGCGTCACGGCGTCGTGCGGCACGGCGTCGGCGGACACGAAGCGCAGCGTGTCGTCGCCGTTCCGCAGCAGCTCCGAGCCGCGGACGGGCAGGTAGCGGGTCGACGGGTCGTCCCGGAGCACGCGGTCGAGGTCGTCCGTCGTGCGGAACTCCGCGTCGCGGTCGAGGTCGTTGCGGGAGAGCGGCAGCCGGGCGGCGAACTCGACGGTCACGGCAGGGGGCTCCTCGGGTCGGGTCGGGTCGGTGTGCGGGAGCCCGGGCTGTCGCGGGCCAGCGTGGCGCACGCTCGACCACCGGCTGCGGACCTACCCTGAGGGGCATGGCGGGATCCCAGTTCACTCTAGCCGCGTTGGCGACCACGGCCGTCTCCGGCCTCGTCGTCACGGGCACGCGCACGCTCGGCTCGGCGGCGTCCGGGGACTACGAATCAGCCGTCCTCCGCGACGTCGACGGCGCCTGGTCGGCGATCCGTCGTCCGCGCAACCAGCGGGCCGAGGCACGGCAGTCCGCCGACCTCGTCGCGATCCGGGCGCTGAGCGCCGGGATCCGCACGCGCCTCCCGTTCGGTGTCGCCGAGTACCGCGGCCAGGCACCCATCGGGTCGACCCGCGCCATCGTCACCTCGTACCTGCCCGGTACGCACCCGACGCTGCAGGACCTCGTCGACCGGCCGGAGCTCGCCACCAGCGTCGGCCGCGCGGTCGCCGCCGTCCACCAGCTCCCGACGAGCTTCGTCACCGACGCCGGCCTGCCGTCGCTCACCCCCTTCGAGGTGCTCCGCTCGGCGGTCTCCGTGATGGACCGGGCGGTCGCCACGAAGCTCGTGCCGGCAGCGCTCAAGGAACGCTGGGAGGGGGCCGCGCGCGACCAGCAGCTGTGGCAGTTCACCCCGACCGTCGTGCACGGTTCGCTCGGGACCGAGACGATCCTCGTCGAGGGCGACGACGTCTCCGGGGTCATCGACTGGGGCGAGCTGCGACTCGGCGACCCGGCGAAGGACCTCGCGTGGGTGCTCGCGGGACGGGCGCAGGCCTTCGACACCGTCCTCAGCGCCTACGAGGCGAACGGCGGCGGCCGCGACCGGCAGCTCGCCCAGCGCGCCCGGGTCCACCACGAGCTCGAGACGGCCCAGTGGCTGCTGCACGGCGTGCAGGTGAAGAGCACCGAGGTCGTCGACGACGCCGTCGCGATGATGCACCGCCTGGTCGACGCCGTCCAGACGCCGAGTGCGGCACCGCTGCAGTCGGTCTCACCCGAGACGATGGAGATCGGCGAGGTCGAGCAGCTGCTCTCGTCGACCGAGCGCCGGCACGGCTGACACCGGCCCGCTCCGCTGACGCGCGTCGGCCCAGGAGGCGCGGCTCGTCTCCGCCCCGTCGCCGGCGGTCCGACGCGGCGCGAGTCCGGATCGAACCACGGTTCCGACATCGAACCAGCGTCCGCGCGTGGTTCGACGTCGGATTCGTGGTTCGACGTGCAGGCCGGCGTCGGCGCGGCCGGCCGGCGGCGGGCGTCAGCCGACCGCGTCGCGCCAGGCGCGCTCGAGCCCGGCACGGTCGAGCAGTTCCCGCGGCCGGACCTCGAGGTCGTCGGCCACGAAGTAGAACACGGCGTCGACCTCGTCGATCGGACGCCCGGTGAACTCGGCGTAGGCGACCCGGTACAGCGCGAGTTGCAGCTGCCGCTTCGCCAGGTCGTCGTCGCGCGTCGGTGCCTTGCCGGTCTTCCAGTCGACGACCTCGGCCCGCCCGTCGATCTCGTACACCGCGTCGAGCTTGCAGACGACGCTGTGGCCGAGGAACGGGATGTGGATCTCACGCTCGACCTCGATCGGGGTCAGTGCCGCCCAGCGGGACCGGGCGAAGGTCGCCTGGAAGTCGGCGAGCCGCCGGGCGTCGTCGTCGGTGACCACGGCGTCAGCCGAGGCGTCGACCACGTCGTCCCGGTCGAGGTCGAGCTCGTCCGGCCAGGCGTCGAGCGTCTCGAGCGACCCGCCGCTGCGGGCGCGCTGCTCGACCCACTGGTGGAACAGGGTGCCGAGTCGCGTCGCCCGGTACGGCCGTTCCGGCATGGGCCGGCGCAGCCGCTCGGCGACGGCGTCGGGTTCGGCGAGGTAGTCCTTGAAGCCGGACGCCGGGACGCGGTGCGGGACGACCACCCGGTGCCGGGCCGTCCGGTTCGCGGCGCGCTCGGCGAGCAGCAGGTCGATGTCGGCGCTGAAGCGTCCGGCAGCCCCGGGGTTCGCGTTCCGCACGCGCTCGGCGGCGGCGACGACCCGGGTGGCTCGGTGCCCGAACGGCACGTGCGGCCAGGACTGCATGGCACCGGCGTCGCCGAGCGGGTTCTCCTCGTGCTCGGTCGTCTCGGGGACGGCGGCGGCGTCCACCACACCGGCGTCGACGAGGTCGCGCAGGTACCGACTCGGCTCGGTGGGACGGACCCCGCCCGCCCAGAACGACCCGGAGACGAGCAGGTCGTGCTTCGCCCGGGTGAGCGCGACGTAGGTGAGACGCCGTTCCTCGTCCTCGTTGCGGGCCTTCACCTGCTCCTTGTAGGCGTCGATCGCGAGCGTGACGTCCTTCTGCGTGTCGTGCCCCCGCCAGTCGAGCCGCGGCAGTTCGTCGGCGTCGCCGCGGAACTCGTACGGCAGCCGGCCGAAGCCGATCCACCCGGACGAGCCCTCCTGTGGGCGGGCGGGGAGCGCGCCCTCGACGAGCCGTGGGACCGCGACGGCGTCCCACTCGAGGCCCTTCGACCCGTGGATCGTCAGGATCTGCACGGTGCCGGCCTCGGGCTCCTCGGAGCGCGGGCCCATGTCGTCGCGACGGGCAGCGGCGTCGATCCACCCGAGGAACGCGCCGAGGTCGGCCCGGTCGTCCGTCGTCACGAAGCCGGCGAGCTCGTCGATGAAGGCGTCGAGGAACGCGCCGCTGCCCTGCTCGTGCGCGGCGACCTCGATGTCGAGCCGCATCTCCTGCACGACGAGCGTGACGAAGTCGACGAGGTCGCCGCTCGCCCGGGACCGCAGCGCCTGCAGCTGCCGGCCGAGCGCGCGCATGCGTCGACGACCGGTCTCGCTGATGTCGGACAGTGCACCGTGCTCGTCGGGGGCCGTCGCGACGAAGTCGAGGGCGTCGACGATCGACCCGTGCTCCCCCGCGGCGACGGATGCGCGGAACGCCGCCGTGACGTCGTCGTCGAGTCGCTGCTGGGTGTGGTCGCGGCCGAACAACCAGCGAGCGAGGGCGTGCAGGGCGACGATGTCCGCGGCGCCGATCCGCCACCGTGCCCCGGCGAGGAGCCGGATGAGGTCGTTGCCCGCGGCGGGGTCGTGCAGCACGCGGAGGCACGCGACGAGGTCGACGATCTCCGGGCGCTGCAGGAGCCCGCCGGTGCCGAGCACGTGGAACGGCACCCGACGGTCGCCGAGGGCGGCGGTGAACGCGGCGAGGTCCTTCCGGGACCGCAGCAGCAGCGCCATCGAGCCCGTCGGGTCGGCGGCACGGCGCTCGGCGAACCACCCGGCGACCGCGGCGGCCTCGTCCGGCAGGGTCTCGGGGAAGACGGCGCGGACCGTCCCGGCGTCCGCACCGGGTCGGGGCACGAGGCGCTCGACGTCGACCTCGGACGCCTCGGACAGCGGCGCGACGACGGCGTTCGCACCGGCGAGGACGTCGACCGGGTTCCGCCAGCTCGTCGAGAGCGCGAAGGTCACGGGCCGGACGGCGTCGCCACCCGGCTCGGCCGCGGCACCGAAGTCCCGCGGGAACCGGGCGAGGTTCGCCGCACTCGCACCACGGAACCCGTAGATCGACTGGTGCGGGTCGCCCACCGCCATCACGGGGTGCCCGCGGAACAGCCGGGCGAGGAACCGGGTCTGCACCACCGAGGTGTCCTGGTACTCGTCGAGCAGCACCACGCCGTACCGCTGCCGCAGGTCGGTGACGACCCGGGGCGCCGACTCGGCCGCGGCGAGCGCCAGGGCGATCTGGTCGGAGAACTCCACGAAGCCCCGGTCGACCTTCTGCCGGCGGAACTCCTCGACCAGGTCGACGAGGGGTTCGAGCGCACCGATCGCGGCGACGGCGTCGGTGATCGCCTTGTACGCTCCGCCGCGGCCGTTCCCCGGCAGCTCGAGCAGCCCGGCGAACTCGATCGCGAAACGTCGCAGTCGCTCGGGCTCGACGAGGTGCTCGGACATTGCCCCGGCGAGCGCCACGACGGCCGCGGTCACGGTGTCGACGTCGCGGTCGAGGCCGGACAGCCGGTCGTCCCGCGCGGCGACGACGACCCGGCGTGCGAGCTGCCAGGCGGACGGCTCGGTCAGCACCTGCGACTCGCCGTCGCGGCCCACGAGCAGCGCGTTCTCGCGGAAGACCGAGTTGGCGAACGCGTTGTAGGTGGACACCGTCGGGGCCTCGAACGCGTCACCGGCTGCGAGCAGTCCGACGTCCTCGAGCGCGCGGATGCGGTCGTTGATGCGGACCGAGAGTTCCCCGGCGGCCTTGCGGGTGAAGGTCAGCCCGAGGATGCCGTCGGGGCGGACCATCCCGTTCGCGAGGAGCCAGACGACGCGGGACGCCATGGTCTCGGTCTTGCCGCTGCCGGCTCCCGCGACGACGAGCGCCGGGGTGAGCGGCGACTCGATGACGGCGCGCTGCTGCGGCGTGGGGCGTGGGCGTCCGAGGGCGTCCGCGATCGCGTCGGCACCGTGGCGGGGTGCGGCGAGGTCGTCCGGGTCGACCGTGGTGGCGTCGTCGGGTCCGAGCAGCTGGTCCTCGTTCACCAGGTCACCTCGCCCACGACGTGGATCCGGCACGGGGCGCCGGTCCGGGCCTTCTCGCAGTGGTCGTCGACGTTCGCCAGGAAGGTCCGTCCGGCCATGCCCGTCGCGACGGTGTGCAGCCGCTGGCGGTAGGTCTCACGTGCGTCGTCGTCGAACGCCTGCTGCGTCCGTTCCGAGTAGGCGCGGCCGCTCCGGGCGTTCTGCACGAAGACCAGCCGGGCGTCGGCCATCGTCGAGCCGGCGGGCACTCCCTCGACCGCGCCGTCCTCGACCGCGAGCTGGTAGGCGCCGAGCTGGGGGTGCTCCGGCATGTCGTTCTTCTCGCTCGGCATCGACCGTCCGGTCTTCAGGTCGACCACGCTGACGCGGCCGTCCGGGTCCACCTCGATCCGGTCGATGCTGCCGCGCATCCGTGCCGGCCCGGTGACGAGCGCGAACGAGGTCTCGGCGCCGAGCAGTCGGCGTCCGGCGCTCGCGAAGGTGCGGAGGTAGTCGCTGAGGCCCTCGATCATCCGGCGCGTGCGGGCGCGTTCGCGGTCGGCGATCCACGGCGACTCGAACGTGAGCTCGTCCCACCGTCCCTCGACGTGCTGCCACAGGGACTCCACGTCGACGGCGGTCGCGTGCTCCATCGTCTCGTGCACGATCGTCCCGATCCCCATCGCCGGGCTCGGCGCACTGCCTCCGAACGTCTGCACGAACCAGTGCACGGGGCACTCCTCGAACGTGCCGATCCGCGACGGCGAGACGGACACGGTCGGTGCGACCGGTTCACCCCCCTCGTGCTCGGGTGCCGGCGGGGCGTCGAGGTCGACGAGCGGGTCGTCGGTCGAGGGCTCGGCGAGTCCGTACCAGTCGTCCGGAGCGGCACCGGGGACCTCGGCCTCGGCCAGGCGGGCGAGGGCGGACGCGGCCTCGTGGTCGCCCGAGGCCACCACGCGACGTCGGAGCGAGCCGGCGAGCCCGCGCAGCGAGAGCGGGTGGACGGTCGGCTGCCGGTCGGGCGGCACCGGCACGAGGCGGACGAACGGGGACGGTGCCTCGTCGTCGTTCGCCACCGTCCCGATGATCACCTGGGTGGTCGCGCGGGAGACCGCACGGGCGAACAGTCGGAGTTCGTCGGCGATGACCGCGGCACGGTCGTCGATCGTCTCGTGGTCGATCCCCGCGGCCGCACGGACCAGGCCGTCGGGGTCGAGCAGGCTGCCGCGGACCCGCGTGTTCGGCCAGACGCCGTCCTGCAGCCCGAGCACGACGACCACGTCGCACTCGAGTCCGATGGTGGCCGAGGGGGTGAGCACGCGGACCCGTCCGGCGGTGCGGTCGGGTCCGATCGAGTCCTCGGGCAGGTCGGCGCCGAGCAGGTCGTCGACGAACACGCGTGCCGGGGCGTCCGGCGTGCGTTCGACGAACCGCTTCGCGGCGGTGAACAGCCCGACCACGGCGTCGAGGTGCCGATCGGCCTCGGCCGCGCCGACCCCGCCCGCGGCGGACTGTCCGCCCCAGGTGCCGGCGAGCCCGCTGCGCTCCCAGAGTCCCCAGAGGATCTCCTCGATGCTGGCCCCCGCTGCGGCGTCCTGCTGCGCCTGCACCAGGCTGCGCGCCAGCCGCGTGGCACGCCGGGCGAACCCGGCGTCCACCGTCGCCAGGCGTTCGGGGGCGCCGAGCGCGTCCACGAGGAGTTCGTCGGCCGTGCGGGTACCGCCGCCGGCGAGTTCTTCGCGGCGGAGGGCGAGCCGGAGCCGGCGCATCGCGAGGGTGTCGAGGCCGCCGAGGGGACCGGTCGCGAACGAGGTGGCGAGCACGGGGTCGAGCGGGAACACGCCGAGTGCGACCGCCGCGGCGTCGAGCAGCGACCGTGCCGCGGTGTCGTCACGGGGTCGGACGGGGGCGGCTCCGGCGGTCGCCGGGACCTCGGCCACCGAGAGGGCACGGACGAGCTCGGGGATCGCGGCCCCGCTGCGGGTGACGACCGCCATCCGGTGCCACGGCACGCCGTCGAGCAGCCGGTGCTCGCGGAGCCGCCGGGCGATCGCGACCACGAGGGCCGCGCGGCTCGCTCCCTCGAGGTGCACGACGGCGTCGGGGCGGGCGTCCGCCGTGGTCGCGACCGCCGTGCGTTGCCGACCGGCCGCCGCCGCACCGATGCGTGCCGTGATGCCGGACACGAGGGCACGGCCCGGGGCCGCGTGCCGGTGCACCGTGCCGAGGACGAGCTCGTCGACGCGGTCCACACCGAGGCGGGACGCCAGCCGGCCGAGCACGTCGGGTTCGGCCCCACGGAAGGCGGACGCCGCGATGTCCGGGTCGCCGAACGCGACGATCTGCACGCCGGAGCGGGCGAGGGCGCCGAGGAGGGCGATCTCCCCCTCGACGAGTTCCTGGGTGTCGTCGACCACGACGAGGCGGAGCGCCTGGACGCTCGCCGGCAGCTGGCCGCGCAGGACCGCCGCCGTGGCGTAGGCGACGAGTTCGGCGGCGTCGAGGCTGGTGGCGCGGAACGCGGTCAGTGCTGCGCGGTACTCGTCGACGAAGTCCCCGACCGCCCGCCACTCCGGCCGCCCGGTGTCGTCGCCGAGCTCGCGCATGTCCTCGGGTTCCACGCCCGCGGCGACCGCCCGCATCATGACGTCGCGGAGCGCGGTGCGGAACCCGGCGCGTTCGCGGACGACCGCGGTGATCGGCGCCGGCCACTCCGGCCCGGTGCCGTCGGTCTCGTGCCCGTCGAGCAGGTCGGCGATGATGCGGTCCTGCTCCCCTCCGGTGAGCAGGGTCGGCGTCTCGAGGCCCTGCACGGCGGCGGCGTGCGCGACGACCTGGAACGCCAGGGAGTTCACGGTGCGGGCGAGCGCCCCCGGCACCGGCCGGTCGACCGCGGCGGCGAGCCGGTCGCGGAGCGCGGTGGCGGCGGTGCGGGCGCTGGTCAGGGCGAGGACGGTCGCGTGGCCGTCGGCCGAGATCGCGTCCGCGCGGGTGAGCCGGGCCGCGACCAGCCGGGTCAGCGTGGTGGTCTTGCCCGTGCCCGGTGCGCCGATGACGGCGGCGTGCCGGCCGTCCGGCAGCGCGAGCACCGCCGCCTGGGTCGGGTCGGGCGCCAGGGCCCGCACGACACCCGTGTCCTCGGGAGCGGGCGCGAGCGTGGTCTGGGGCACCCCCGTACGGTAACCGGAGCGACCGACACCGACGAGGTGCCACGACGCCGGTCCACGAGACGCCGGACCGGCGGGCGCAGTGCGCCTGCGGCGAACGCCCGATGGGGTCCACGGCTGCTCGGATACGCTGTGCTCGTGGACATCAAGATCGGCATCACCAACAGCCCGCGCGAGATCGCGTTCGAGACCGCCCAGACCGCCGACGAGATCGAGCAGGCCGTCGCGGCCGCCCTCGGCGAGAAGTCGACGCACCTGTCGCTCCAGGACGACAAGGGCCGTCGGTTCATCGTCCCCGTCGGCTCGCTCGCCTACGTCGAGGTCGGCGCGGAGGAGTCCCGTCGCATCGGTTTCGTCGCCTGACGTGGAACTGCTCTTCGCGGTCCTCGGCGGCCTGATCGTCGGGGCCGTCGCGCACGTGGTCGTGCCGTGGCGCTCCAGCCGCGGTTCGCTGCTCGGGCCGGCGCTCGGCGGCATCGCCGCCGCCGTCCTGTGGGAGGCCCTGACCTGGGCCGGCTGGCGCTACGACGCGACCTGGATCTGGGTCGTGGCCCTCGTCGGCGCCGGCGTGGTCGCCCTCGCCGCGGAGTGGTTCCTCGGCCGGCGCCGTACGGCCGCCGACACGGCGTACTTCGAGCGCGCCAAGGCCGAGGGCGCCTGAGTCCGACGACGCACCACCCGCGGGACGTGACGGGACCGCCCGGCGCGAGCCGCGCCTCCTGGACCGCCGTCAGGCCGTCAGGCCGTCAGGCCGAGCGCGTCCATGCGTCGCGTGTGCGCGGCGATGAGCTCCGTCCACACCGGCTCGAGCCGCTCCTGGTCCTCACGCGCGTGGGACGCGAGCGCCGAGCGGGCCACGAGCAGGGTGTCGCCGACGAGTCGTCGGCCCCACATCGCGAGCCGTGAGCCGATCTTCGGGTCCTCGGCGATGCGCTCGGTGAGCTCCTCGACGACGGCGGCTTCCTCGCGCGCGTCGAACACGGTCTTCAGCCGCTGGCGCACCTCGGCCGGGAGCGACCGCAGCAGCGAGCCGAACAGGTCGTTCAGGATGCCGGCGGTGACGTAGCCGGTGAGCATCGACTCGTACCAGTCGGCGCCGCTCGTGCGTTCGAGGAAGAGGTCGATCGCCTCGCGGTGGGGTGCCATCAGCGCTGCGGGATCGCCGCCCGTCCGCTCGATCTCGGCGACGATCGCCCGGTGCCGCTCGAGTGCCGTGGTCGCGAGCACGCCCGTGACGAGCCGTCCGGACAGCGTGGGCGCTCCGGCTCCGGCGCGGCCCATCGTCTCGTAGAGCGAGAGTTCGAGGTACGCGGCCTGGCCGAGGTACACGTCGAGCTCGGGGCTGACGTCGTCGAGCTGCAGGCGTTCGACGGGCGAGGCGTTCCGCGGGTTGCGCGACGCGAGCCACGCGGCGGCGAGCTGCGCAGCGCGCTTCCGGTTCCACCACGACACCACCCGACGAGCATAGCGGGAACCGCCCCGGCACCCCGCCCGACCGGCCCGTCGGTAGACTGGTCGGGACTTCCACCAGGACTAAGGTGATTCTTTGACTTTCGCAGACCTCAACATCGAGCAGGACATCGTCGACGCGCTCGCGACGAAGGGCATCATCGAGCCCTTCCCGATCCAGCAGCAGACGATCCCGCTCGCCCTCACCGGCCAGGACATCATCGGCCAGGCCAAGACGGGTACGGGCAAGACCTTCGGCTTCGGCCTGCCCCTCATCCAGCGACTCGGTGCCGACCCGGACCACGGCGTGAAGGCCCTCGTGGTCGTCCCGACCCGTGAGCTCGCGGTCCAGGTGACCGAGGACCTCGAACTCGCGACCTCGAACCGCCCGACGACCATCGTGTCGATCTACGGCGGCAAGGCGTACGAGGGCCAGATCGAGCAGCTCAAGGCCGGCGCGCAGATCGTCGTCGGCACCCCGGGTCGACTCATCGACCTGCAGCGCCAGCGCCTGCTCGACCTCTCCCACGTGCAAGAGGTCGTCCTCGACGAGGCCGACCGCATGCTCGACCTCGGCTTCCTGTCCGACATCGAGCGGATCTTCCAGGCCGTCCCCGACGTCCGGCACACGATGCTGTTCTCGGCGACGATGCCGGCGCCGATCGTCGCACTGGCCCGCCGCTTCATGAGCCGCCCGGTGCACATCCGCGCCACGGACCCCGACGAGGGTCTGATGCAGGCGAACATCAAGCACGTCATCTACCGCGCGCACTCGCTCGACAAGGACGAGGTCATCGCCCGCATCCTGCAGGCCGAGGGGCGCGGCAAGACCGTGATCTTCACCCGCACGAAGCGCGCCGCCGCGAAGCTCGTCGAGGAGCTCAAGGACCGCGGGTTCAACGCCGCGGCCGTGCACGGCGACCTCAACCAGGAACAGCGCGAGCGCGCCATGGCCGCCTTCAAGGCCGGCAAGCGCGACGTGCTCATCGCCACCGACGTCGCGGCCCGCGGCATCGACGTCGACGACGTCACGCACGTGATCAACCACACGATCCCGGACGACCCCGACACGTACCTGCACCGCGCCGGACGCACCGGTCGCGCGGGCAAGACCGGCATCGCGGTCACCTTCGTGGACTGGGACGACCTGCACAAGTGGACGCTGATCGACAAGGCGCTCGAGTTCGGCATCCCGGAGCCCGTCGAGACGTACTCGTCGTCGCCGCACCTCTTCGAGGAGCTCGACATCCCGGCCGGCACGAAGGGTCGTCTGCCCGGTGCCTCGGCGCACGCAGCCTCGGCCGGTGGCCCCGCCGAGAAGTCCTCCGGCGACCGTCAGCGCAGCAGCTCGCGTCCGCCGCGCACGCGGACCCGGTCCGGCTCGGGCTCCGGTTCCCGTTCGGGAGGCGCGGCACCCGCGCACACGCAGCCCCCGGCCGCCGGCGCCCGGGCTCCGCCGGCCGCCGGCACCGCGGGCGCGTCGGCCGACGGTTCCACGGACGGTGCCGCGAAGCGTCGGCGTCGCCGCCGCCGTCGCGGGGCCGGCGGCGGGTCGTCCGAGGCGACCGCCTCGGCACCGCAGGGGTCGTCGGACGGCGAGTAGCGCCTCCGGACCGAAGGGCCCGTCGCTGACGCGACGGGCCCTTCGTCGCATCCGCCGCGGGACCGTTCTCACGCCCTGAGCGACAGATCACGCGCACGCTGATCCGTGAGGTGTCGCTGAGTCCGAAAGGTCGTCGGGGCCCAGACCCGCGGGGGCGCCGGTCAGGGCAGGCGGGAGCCGGCTCCGACGACGGGCGCGCTGCCGGTCGCCTCGGAGCGGATCGCGTCGAACGCGGCCAGTGCCGTCCGGTGCTCGCCCAGCCGGTTCGGCTTGCCGGTGCCGTGGTAGTCGCTCGACCCGGTGACGAACAGCCCGTACCGCGTCGCCCAGTCGAGCAGGGTGCGCTTGCCGTGCGCGAGGTTCTCGCGGTGGTCGACCTCGAGGCCGCCCAGCCCGGCCTCGACCAGCTCGCGGAGCATCGGCTCGTCGATGACGATCCCCCGCGACGACGCCGCCGGGTGCGCGATCACCGGCACGCCGCCGGCCTGCCGGATGAGCTCGACGCCCCGGAGCGGACTCGGCGCCTCGTGCGGCTCGTAGTACCCGGAGGCCGGGTGCAGGATGCCGCGGAACGCCGCGCTGCGGTCGGGCTCGAGCCCGCGGGCGACCAGGGCGTCGGCGATGTGCGGACGGCCGATCGTCGCACCGTCCCGCGACTGCGCGAGCACGTCGTCCCAGGTGATCGGGTGGTCCTTGCCGATGCGCTCGACCATGCGCCGCGCACGCGCCAGACGGCCGTCCCGGATCCGCTGGGTCTCGGCGACGAGGGCCGGGTCCGAGGGGTCGACCAGGTAGCCGAGGACGTGCACGCTGCGGTAGCCGACACGGGTGCTCAGTTCGAGACCCGGGAGGAGCGTGAGCGGCAGGTCGCGGGCCGTCGCCGTGGCCTCGTCCCACCCCGCGGTCGTGTCGTGGTCCGTCAGCGCAACGGCGTCCAGTCCGGCGGCCGCTGCCGCCCGGACGAGGTCCGCGGGTCGCTCGGTGCCGTCGGAGACGCTCGAGTGCGCGTGCAGGTCGATGAACGGATCGGGCACGTCGCCAATGCTATCCGCAGGTGAGCGGGCGCACAGGCCGCGGTGCGAGCGGCGGTGCGATGATGGGTGCATGTCCGACACCACGCCCCGCGCGACGAGCAACCGTTCCACCACCCCCGGATCCTCGACGTTCAAGGACTACATCGGCTCGCAGTGGGCCGATCGTGACCGTCCGCTGCCCGAGCCCCGCGAGCAGGCCGCGTTCGCCGCCGACCGCCGCGCCAAGCTGTCCGAGCTGCACCCCGGCCGGACGATCGTCATCCCCGCCGGGCAGGCGAAGGTCCGCTCGAACGACTGCGACTACCCGTTCCGTCCGCACTCCGCCTTCGCCCACCTCACCGGCTGGGGAACCGACACGGTCGTCGGATCCGTGCTCGTGATGACGCCGAACGGCACCGGCCACGACGCCACGCTGTACTTCCGCGCGACCGCCGGCCGCGACTCCGAGGAGTTCTACGCCAACCCCGAGATCGGTGAGTTCTGGGTCGGTCCGCGTCCCTCGCTCGACGAGGTCGCGGCGGACCTCGGGCTCCGGACGGCCGACCTCGGCGCGTTCGACGCCGTCCGCGACGGGCTCGACGCGTCCGCCCTCGTCGTCCGCGACGCCGACACCGACCTCACGCGCGGCCTCGACGACCGGATCGGCAGCGCCGTGGGTGGCGCGCCCGAGGCCGACGGCGTGCCCGCGACGGACGACGCCGCCGCGCGCGACCTCTCCGAGCTGCGGCTGGTGAAGGACGCGTACGAGATCAACGAGCTGCGCAAGGCCGTGAACGCGACCAAGGCCGGGTTCGACGACGTCATCGCCGACTTCGACGCCGTCCTGGCGCACCCCCGCGGCGAGCGCATCGTCGAGGGCACGTTCAACCGCCGTGCACGTGCCGACGGCAACACCGTGGGCTACGACACCATCGCGGCCTCGGGCCACCACGCCTGCATCCTGCACTGGACCCGCAACGACGGCGCAGTCGAGCCGGGCGACCTCATCCTCATCGACGCCGGTGTCGAGGTGGACTCGTTCTACACGGCCGACATCACCAGGACGCTCCCGGTCAGCGGCACCTTCACCGACGTGCAGCGGCTCGTCTACGAAGCCGTGCTCGAGGCGGCGGACGCGGCGTTCGCGATCGTGAAGCCCGGCATCACCTTCCGGCAGGTGCACGCCACCGCGATGGAGGTCATCGCGCGCAAGACCGCCGAGTGGGGCTTCCTGCCCGGCACGGCCGACGAATCGCTGCAGCCCGACAACCAGTTCCACCGCCGCTACATGGTGCACGGCACGAGCCACCACCTCGGTCTCGACGTGCACGACTGCGCGAAGGCCCGTCGCGAGATGTACATCGACGGCATCGTGCAGCCCGGCATGGTGTTCACGATCGAGCCCGGCCTGTACTTCCAGCAGGACGACCTGACCGTGCCCGAGGAGTTCCGCGGCATCGGCGTCCGGATCGAGGACGACATCCTCGTGACCGAGGACGGCGCCGAGAACCTGTCCGTCGGCATCCCCCGGACCCCCTCGGAAGTGGAGGGGTGGATCGCCCGCTCCGGCCGCTAGCCTGAGCGTGTGACGACTCCCGAGGTCTCCCCCAGCATCCCGTCGGACCCCGTCGACGGCGCGTTCTCGATCGACGTCGAGCACTTCGACTCGCCGGACGCCCAGCGACTCCGAGCTGCCCAGCGGCTGGAGATCGACCGCGCCTACGGCGGCGACACCGAACCGGGCGAGAAGCCGACGGCCGACTCGATCGCGGTCTTCTTCCTCGCCCGCGACGACGACGGCACGCCGCTCGGATGCGGCGGGCTGCGGATCGTGCAGGACGGCATCACCGAGATCAAGCGCATGTACGTCCGGCCCGAGTCCCGCGGAGCGGGCGTGGCGACGGGGCTGCTGCGCCGACTCGAGGACGCCGCGCTCGACCTCGGTTCACCGGCGCTCGTGCTGGAGACCGGCAACGAGCAGAAGCGGGCGATCGGGTTCTACGAGCGCGAGGGGTTCACACGCATCGCGAACTTCGGGCCGTACGTCGGGGTCCCCACCTCGATCTGCTACTCGAAGGTCCTGTAGTCCGCCGCACCACGGACTGCGTCCCGCCGAGCGGGCGAAATCCGTCCCGCTCGGCGTTCGGACGCGACGTACTCCGCCCGCCGGGCGTCGTGCCTGCGGCGTGTTCTGCCCGCTCGGCGCCGCGCCCAGGTGGCCCGGGTAACGGCAACCGGCCCCGGACGCGCCGACGGCCGCTCCCCGCGACGGGGAGCGGCCGTTCGTGCGACCTCGGCGGGCGTGAGCGGCGAGCCGTGCGACCGGAGCGGCCGCGAGGCCTCAGCGGGACTCGTCGTCCTTCGACCCGGACTCGGGAGCACTCGGCGGCGGCGTGGCCCCGGTGACCCGTTCCCCGTAGCGCGGCGGCTCGTCGGCACGCGGCTGTGCAGCGGGCGTGGGCTCGGCCGGGGCAGGGGCGGTCGCGGGGGTCTCGCCGTAGCGCGGCCCCTCGTTCGTCCCGTAGCGCGGCGCACCCGCCTGCGTGCCGGAGGCCGACGTGCCGGACTGCTGCGCGCCTCCCGGCTGCTGGTGCGGTGTGGCGTGCCCACCGTACGGCGATCCCTGCTGACCGCCTCCGTACGGCGATCCCTGCTGGCCGCCACCGTAGGGCGATCCCTGCTGACCGGCGCCCGGCCCGCCCGCCGGACCACCGGCCGGAGGACCCGGCCGCCACGGCTGCTGCCCGTGGAGCCCCGGACCACCGGCGCCCGGACCGCCAGTGCCCGGACCACCGGCGCCCGGACCACTCTGCGGGCCCGGGGCACCCGGGGTCCCGGGGTTCCAGTGGGTGGCCGGCGCGATCCCGGCCTCGCCGAGGATGCGGCGGGCCTGCCCGGTCAGCTGCGGGGCGACGACGATCTGGTAGTTCGTGGCGAGCACCTGGTGCACGCTCGTGAAGTCGCGCTGGCGCTTCGTGATCGCGAAGGAGACGATGCCGTAGAGCATGCCGAACGCCGCGCCGATGATGGCCGCGGCGAGGATGAGTCCCCCGGCGCTCGGCGAGAAGAGCGTCAGCACGATGCCGAAGAAGATGCCGAGCCAGAGACCGGACAGCGCGCCGGCGATCGCCGCACGGCCGTACGTCATCTTGCCGGTGACCCGCTCGACGGTCTTGAGGTCGTTGCCGACGATCGAGAGCTGGTTGACCGGGAAGTCGGCCTCGGCGAGCTTCGCCACCACGCGCTGGGCGTCGGGGTAGCTGTCGTAGGTGCCGAGGACGTCGCCCTTGGGCAGCGTCGGGAAGGCCTGGGCGGTGCGGCCGCCGAACGGGCTCTGATTGCTCACACAGCCATCATTCACCGCACACCTTGCAATCGCACGTGCACTCTCAGGGAAGCCGCCGACCGCCGCGGCGGTTCCGCTCGGACGTACCGACTACGCTGGGTCGGGTGAGCGCCACGAAGGTCTTCGTCGCCCGTCTCGCCGGGTGCTCCGTCTTCGACCCCGCCGGCGATCGCGTGGGTCGCGTCCGGGACGTCCTGGTCGTGTACCGCCGAGCCGACCCTCCGCACGTCGTCGGCCTGATCGTCGAGGTCCCCGGCAAGCGCCGGATCTTCGTCAGCATCGGCCGCATCACCTCGATCGGCGCCGGGCAGGTCATCACGACCGGCCTCGTGAACATGCGCCGCTTCGAACAGCGCGGCGGCGAGGTCCGGGTCATCGCGGAGATGCTCGGTCGCAAGGTCCTCATCAAGAAGGAGCGCACGCGCGCCACCATCGAGGACGTCGCGATCGAGGACCGCGGGCAGGGCGAGTGGGAGGTCTCGCAGCTCTTCCTCCGGAAGCCCAAGACCACGCCGTCCCCGTTCGGCAAGGGCCCCACGACGTTCGCGACCTGGAACGAGGTCACCGAGGACGAGCTCCCCGGCGAGGCCCAGTCGGCCGAGCACGTCATCGCCGCCTACTCCGACCTGCTGCCGGCGGACCTGGCGTCCACGCTGCTCGACCTCCCCGCCGAGCGTCGGTTCGAGGTCGCCGAGGAACTCCCCGACGACCGGCTCGCCGACGTGCTCGAGGAGATGCCCGACCAGGAGCGCATCGAGATCCTCACCCGGCTCGAGGACTCCCGGGCCGCCGACGTCCTCGACCACATGCAGCCCGACGACGCGGCCGACGTCCTCGCGCAGTTCTCCGACGAACGCAGTGAAGCGCTCCTCCAGCTCATGGAGCCGGAGGAGGCGCAGGACGTCCGCATGCTCCTCGAGTACGAGCCGGACACCGCCGGTGGGCTCATGACGACCGAGCCGGTGATCGTCTCGGCGGACGCCACCGTCGCCGAGGGCCTCGCACTCGTCCGCCGTCACGAGCTCGCGCCGGTGCTCGGTGCCGCCGTCTGCGTGACGCTGCCGCCGTACGAACCCCCGACCGGGCGGTTCCTCGGGCTCGTGCACTTCCAGCGGATGCTCCGGTACCCGCCGAACGAGCGGCTCGGCACCCTGATCGACCAGCAGACCGACCCGGTCCGCGTGGACGCGAGTGCGGCCGAGGTCACCCGCATCATGGCGACCTACAACCTGCTGTCCGTGCCCGTGGTCGACGACGCCCACCGACTCGTCGGGGTGGTGACGATCGACGATGTCCTCGACCACGTCCTGCCGGACGACTGGCGAAGTCAGGGCGAGGGGGAACCCTCACCGCTTCCACGCCAACGCCCACGCAGGACGCCCGTGACGACGGGAAGGAGGACCACCCGTGGCCCGAACGGATGACAACCGCCGCGATCGCGAGCGGACCGATGCTCGACTCGACTCACCCAAGGGCATGCGCACCCGCGTCCTGCCGACCCGACGCCGCGGCCGTGGTGACACCTTCGGTCGCGCGACCGAGGGCATCGCGCGTGCGATGGGCACGCCGTGGTTCCTCGTCGGCCTCACCCTGTTCTGTGTCGTGTGGATGGGCTACAACACGCTCGCACCACGGGCGTGGCAGTTCGACTCCGCGGCGATCGGCTTCACGGCCCTGACCCTCGTGCTGTCCCTGCAGGCGTCCTACGCGGCGCCGCTCATCCTGCTCGCCCAGAACCGGCAGGACGACCGCGACCGGGTGCAGTTCGAGCAGGACCGGCAGCGCGCCGAGCGGAACCTCGCCGACACCGAGTACCTCGCCCGCGAGGTCGTGGCACTCCGCCTGGCGATGCGGGACATGGCGTCGAAGGACTTCATCCGCGCCGAGATCCGCTCCCTGCTCGAGGAACTCGACCGGCGCGACGCCGAGGACGCCGGTTTCGCCGACGAACCCGGCACGACGGCTCGTGGCTGACGCCGCCAGGACCGACGAGCAGCTGGGCACCGCGGTCCTCGCCGCGCTCGGCCGCGTCGTCGACCCGGAGATCCGCCGGCCCGTCACGGAGCTCGACATGATCCGTGGTGTCGACGTGCAGCCAGGAGGCGCGGTGCGCGTCGACCTGCAGCTCACGATCGTCGGGTGCCCGGCCGCCGACACCATCGAGCGCGACGTGCGTGCGGCCGCCGGTTCCGTGGACGGTGTCTCCAGCGTGGCGGTCGACGTGTCCGTGATGGCCTCGGCGACCCGCGCCGCGCTCACCGAACGCCTCCGCGCGGGGAGACCCCGGGGCGTGCAGTTCACCCCGGACTCGCTCACCCGGGTGATCGCGGTCACGAGCGGCAAGGGCGGCGTCGGCAAGTCGACGGTCACCGTGAACCTCGCGGCGGCCCTCGCGGCCCGCGGGCAGCGCGTGGGGATCGTCGACGTCGACGTGCACGGGTTCAGCGTGCCCGGGCTGATGGGCCTCACCGACGAGCACGGCGTCGCACCCCGGCCGACACGGGTGGACAGCATGATCCTCCCGCCGGTCGCCCACGACGTGAAGGTCGTCTCGATCGGCATGTTCGTCGACGACGTCTCGACCGCGGTGTCGTGGCGCGGCCCGATGCTGCACCGGACCGTCTCGCAGTTCCTCACCGACGTGTACTTCGGCGACCTCGACGTACTCCTGCTCGACCTGCCGCCCGGCACCGGGGACGTGGCGATCTCGGTCGGCCAGCTCCTCCCCCACGCCGAGGTCCTCGTCGTCACCACGCCCCAGGCGGCCGCGGCGGACGTCGCCGAGCGGAGCGGTACGGTCGCCCGGCAGACCGGGCAGCGGGTGATCGGCGTGGTCGAGAACATGGCGGGTCTCGTGCAGCCGGACGGCCAGGTGCTGCACCTCTTCGGCGAGGGTGGTGGCGAGGAGACCGCGCGACGGCTCTCCCGCGGCCAGGACGCCCCGGTGCCGGTCCTCGGCAGCGTGCCGCTGTCGGTGCCGCTCCGCGAGGGCGGGGACGCCGGGGTGCCCGTCGTGCTCGGCGTCCCAGAAGACCCGGCGGCGCTGGCGCTGGCGGAGATCGCGGACCGCATCGGCACCATGGGGCGCGGGCTGTCGGGTCGGAAGCTCGGTCTGACGCTGTCGTAGGGTCGAGTGCATGAGCACTGATCACGTCAGCGTCGACTGGGAGCAGGCCCGCGACACCAACCGCGCGAACTGGGACGACCGGGTGCCCATCCACGAGGGCGCCTACGAGATCGACGCCCTGACCGACCCGGACCACCGCTCGACCGTCGTCCGCGACGATCTGCCCGCACTGCGACCGTGGCTGCCGGACGGCTCCCTCGCCGGCCTCGACCTCTGCCACCTGCAGTGCCACATCGGCACGGACACGGTCTCGCTCGCACGCGAGGGTGCGCGGGTCACCGGCGTCGACTTCTCCCCCGCGGCGCTCGCCTCGGCCGCCGGGCTGTCGACACGGCTCGGACTCGACGTCACCTGGGTCGAGACGGACGTCCTCGACGCCCGAGCTGCGGTGGTCGGCGACTTCGACGTCGTCTACACGAGCATCGGCACGATCTGCTGGCTCGACGACCTGGACCGCTGGGCCGCCCAGGTGGCGGCGCTCCTGCGGCCGGGCGGCGTGTTCTTCATCCGCGACGGCCACCCCGCCCTGTACGCGCTCGACGAGGACGCCGACGGGCTCGTCACCCGCTACCGGTACTTCGCGGACGGCTCGGCACAGCAGTGGGACGACGCCGGCACCTACGCCGGCGAGGGCACGGTGGCGAACACCCGGACGTACGAGTGGCCGCACCCGCTGTCCGAGATCGTGAACGCCATGCTCGGTGCCGGGCTCCGACTCCGACGACTCGACGAAGGCCGCACCCTGCCGTGGCGGTTCAGCCCGCGCATGGTCGACACCGGCGACGGCTCGTGGGCGTGGCCCGGCGAGGACCGGGACCGGCTCCCCACGACGTTCACGATCGTCGCCACCAGGGACTGAGCGGGTGGACCACAGCCGAACAGTCCGGAGACCGCTCGGCTGTACGTCCTTTCATGGACAGGTCGTTCCACCGCGGAGCATTATGCAGGGGTATTCCACAATGCTCCTGCGGAATCTCGGTCTGCAGGAGCTCCACCCGTGTCCGGCAACGACGCCGGCCGAGGACAGGAGAACCGTGTGAACAGCAAGACCAGGCTCAGGATCGGACTCGTCGCGGCGATCGCGGCGGCACTCGCGGGCGGCTCCGTCGCCGCGGGTCCCGCCATGGCCGCCACCGCGGCGTGCGCGACCGCGTGGAACGCCGGCACCGCCTACACCGGCGGGGTGACGGCGAGCGAGAACGGCACGAACTACACCGCGAACTGGTGGACGCAGGGCGACGACCCGGCGACCCACTCCGGGGCGACGGGGAGCGGCCAGCCGTGGACCTCGACCGGCGCGTGCAGCGGCACGGGCACCGGCGGGGGCACGGGTGGCGGCGGGACCGGCACGGGCGGGGGTACCGGCGGGGGCACGGGCGGATCGGGCGGGACGGCGAAGGGCCTGGTCTTCAGCCCCTACAAGGACGTCACCGTGAACCTCGACTGGAACACCAACGTGATGAACACCGCGGTCACCGGATCACGGATCCCCGTCGTCGGGTCGTCGAACAGTCTCGTGTCCACCCGTGAGCCCGGGCTCGGGGCGATCACCCTCGCCTTCGCGACCGGCACCTGCGGCAGCGAGAACTGGGGCGGGGTCGCCGCGGACGCCTTCGCGAGCGCCAACATCCCGAAGCTCGACGCCGCCGGGGTGAACTACATCGTGAGCACCGGCGGCGCGGCGGGGTCGTTCAAGTGCTCCGGTACGGCGCTGCAGAGCTTCATCGCGCGGTACGCGACCCCGCACATGATCGGCGTCGACTTCGACATCGAGAGCGGGCAGTCCGCCGCCGACGTGCAGAACCTCGTGAACGCCGCGGCGCTCGCGCAGTCGAAGTACCCGGGGATGCGGTTCTCGTTCACCCTCGCGACCCTGGCTGCCAGCGACGGCAGCTTCGGCGGCCTGAACAGCACCGGTGACGCGACGGTCAAGGCCATCAAGGCGTCGAGCCTGACGAACTACACCGTCAACCTCATGACGATGGACTTCGGCCGCGCGACGACCGCGAACTGCGTCCTCTCCGGGTCGACCTGCGAGATGGGCAAGTCCTCGATCCAGGCCGTCACGAACCTCGAGCACACCTACGGCATCGCGCCGTCGAAGATCGAGGTCACCCCGATGATCGGTGTGAACGACGCCTCGGACGAGGTGTTCACCCTCGCCGACGTCGACACGCTGACCGCCTACGCGAAGGCGAACGGTCTCGCAGGCATCCACTTCTGGTCGCTCGACCGGGACACCCCGTGCTCCTCCACGACGGCGATGTCGACCTGCAGCTCGGTGCCGAGCGCACCGGCGCTCGCCTGGACGGACCGGTTCCTGGCCGACCTGCGGTAGCCGCGGCCATCTGACGGACAGGAGGCGCGGTGCCGGCTGGCCCCGCGCCTCCTGGCCGTCACACGGTCACGTGATCCGGCGTCAGGTCGCCTCGGCGTCGAACGGTGCTGCCTCGCCGACGGCGAGCGGCACCACGGGTGCCGTCGCACGAACCTTGGAGGCGGTCACCTGCGCCGTCTGCACGGCGGCCACGCTGCTGCCGGAGTCGAGCAGCGCGTCACGGATGATGCGTCGCGGGTCGTACTGCCGGGGGTCCAGCTTCTGCCAGTCGACCTCGTCGAACTCCGGGCCCATCTCCTCGCGCATCCGGTCCTTCGCGGTGTCGGCGAAGCGGCGGACGGCCTTGACGAACTCGGCGAGCTTCTGTGCGTACTGCGGCAGCCGCTGCGGACCGAGCAGGAGGACGCCGATGATCCCGATCACCAGGAACTTCTCGAAGCCGTCGAACACGGTACGAGCGTAACCCGTCCGCACCGCGCAGCACCCGTAGAGTTGTCACCCGAACGGAGTGTGCGTGTCAGAGAAAGAGTCGAACTGGAAGTTCGCCGAGGACATCGTCTCGGAGTCCGAGGTGATCGCCCGAGCGCGGGAGCACTCCCTCGAACTCGGGGTCGAGGCGATCTCCCCCGCCATCGGCGCACAGATCGGGGTCGTCGCGGCCGCCTCGCGCGCCACGAGCATGATCGAGATCGGGACCGGACTCGGGGTGTCCGGGCTGTACCTGCTCGGGGGCGCACCGTCCGCCACGCTCACCACGATCGACGTCGAGGTCGACCACCAGCAGTACGCCCGTGACGCGTTCATCGCCGCCGGCACCGCACCCGCACGCATCCGGCTCATCCCGGGTCGCGCGAACCAGGTGCTGCCGCGCATGAACGAGGCGTCCTACGACGTCGTCCTCGTCGACGCCGACCCGGAGCACGTCATCGAGTACGTCGAGCACGGCCTGCGGCTGGCGCGACTCGGCGGGACCGTCCTCGTGCCGCACGCCCTGTGGCGCGGCCGCGTCGCCGATCCCGTGAAGCGGGACCGGGCGACCACCGACTTCCGCCTGCTGCTCACCGAGGTCTCGACGTCGGGTGCGGTCATCAGCGCACTGTCGCCGGCCGGCGACGGGCTGCTGCAGATGACGAAGGTCTCCGCCTAGTCGGTGTCGTCTCGGCCGGGGTCGTCGTTCCCGAGGTGGCGCAGGTAGCGCTCCGGGGACTCGAGGAACGACCGTTGGTGCCGGACCAGGTCGAGGTCGGCCCACTCGGTCCGTCGGAGCCCCCACTCGCCGACCTCGTGGATCGTCGCACCGGGGAAGGCCGCGAGCACCGGTGAGTGCGTCGACATGAGCACCTGTCCGACACCGCTCTCGACGATGGACTGCAGCAGGCCGATCAGCGCCAGGCAGCCGGAGAACGACAGCGCGGACTCGGGCTCGTCGAGGATCCACAGGCCGGGCCACCGCGCGCGGTCGATCACGAAGTCGAGGAACGACTCGCCGTGGCTGCGCTCGTGGAAGACCGGTTCGGGTCGGGCGTGGTTCGGGTGCTCCTCGAGGTAGGTGAAGAAGCCGTGCATGGTCTCCGCCCGCAGGAAGAACCCGCCGCGCGGGGCCCCGAAGTCGCGTCGGATGGCGATGTGCTCGCACAGGTCGGACTCGGACGGACGGGTCGAGTGCCGTGCCCCCGTGCCGCCGCCCTCGGGTCCCATGCCGAACTGCAGCGCGATGGCCTCGACGATGGTGGACTTGCCGACACCGTTCTCGCCGACGAAGACCGTGACCGGGTCGAGGTCGAGCCCCTCGTCGAGGAGCTGCCGGACCGGGGCGAGCGTGGCGGGCCAGACGTCGCGTGGCATCGGGTGCGGGTCGCGGAACTCCTCGACGCGACGGATCGGCAGGTGGGTCCTCGGCACGCCGCCATCTTGCCCTGCCGCGCCGACATCCGCCCTGTGCGGGGTAGACGCGCGCGGTGCGGGGACGGACGGAGGGCCCGGAGCGTACGCGCTCCGGGCCCTCCGTTCTGGTGCGTCGACGTACTAGGCCGAGACGACCTCGGCGAGTGCGTCGTGGAGTTCCTTGGCCTCGGCATCGTTGACCGAGACGACCAGGCGGCCTCCACCTTCGAGCGGAACCCGCACGATGATGAGTCGACCCTCCTTAACAGCCTCCATCGGCCCGTCACCGGTCCTCGGCTTCATGGCTGCCATCAGATGTCCCCTTTCGTGCAGTACATGCACCCCCATTATCTCGTATCGATGGGGGAACTGCGAAACCGCCCAGGTTGGGGGCCGCGGATCGCGACGTTCTCGCGGTTCCGAGTGATCACCTTGGCGTGTGCCGTACATCCGCTCCAAGCGCCGTCAACCGCTCGACCCCGCCGTCGAGGCCGTCCCAGCGGGCATGCGCGTCGCCGGGGCCTTCTCGTGGCGACTGATCGTCGTCGTCGGGGCCCTCGCCGTCGTCGTGGCCCTGGTCATCCTGCTGCAGGACATCGTGGTGCCGTTCCTCATCGGTCTCATCGTGTGCGCCCTGCTCGCGCCGTTCTCGCGGTTCCTGCAGCGACACCGGTGGCCGAAGTGGCTGGCGGTGCTGTCCTGCTTCCTCGCGGTGGTGATCGTCATCGGCGTGCTCGCCCTCGTCGTCACCGCGCAGATCCGGTACGACCTGCCGATGCTCGAGCACCGCCTCGACCACAACGTCCAGTCGCTGCAGTCCCTGCTCGCCACCGAGCCGTTCGGGATCACCGCCTCGCAGGTGACGAAGTGGCTGTCCGACGGGACGAAGTTCCTGCAGTCGCACGCGTCGTCGATCGCCTCGGGCGCGGCGGAGGCGGGGAGCGGGCTCGTGCACGTGCTCGAGGGCCTCTTCATCGTGGTGTTCACGACGATCTTCGTGCTCGTCGACGGGCCGCGGATCTGGTCGTGGGTGGTGCGGCTCTTCCCCCGCCGGGCCCGCGGTCGGATCGACGTCGCCGGACAGGCCGGGTGGAAGACCCTGACGAGCTTCATCCGGGTCCAGCTCGTCGTCGCGGTCACGGACGCGCTCGGCATCGTGATCGGCGCCCTCGCGCTGCAGGTGCCGCTCGCGATCCCGATCGGCGTCATCGTGTTCTTCGGCGCGTTCGTCCCGGTCGTCGGCGCCATCGTCGCCGGGGTCGTGGCGGTCGTCATCGCCCTCGTGTTCAACGGCTGGGTCCCGGCGTTGATCATGCTCGGCATCGTGATCGCCGTCCAGCAGCTCGAGAGCCACGTCCTGCACCCGTTCCTCACCGGGTCGGCGGTCCGCGTGCACCCGCTCGGCGTCGTGCTCGGCGTCACCGCGGGCACGACCATCGCCGGCGTCGTCGGGGCGTTCTTCGCGGTGCCGTTCATCGCCACCGCGAACGCGATGATCCACGCTGCGGCGTCAGCGGACCCCGAGGCGGTGGAACGCGGCGCCGAGGAGCGCGAGGTCGACGTCGATCACGGCGGGGTCCAGTCGTAGCCGTCGATCCACCAGCAGAAGTACATCCACACCCACTGCAGCGCGATGCACACGACCACGACCGCCACCCGGTAGACCCGCGACCGGGGCAGCGCCACGATCCCGAGCAGCGGAGCGATCGGCAGCAGGATGCGCCAGGTGCTCGACTGCGGGAAGAACACCGCCAGCAGGTACACGAGGTAGGCCACGCCCCACAGGCGCAGCTCCAGCCCGATCCGCCTGGCAGCCGGCAGGGCGACGAACACCGCGAACCCGGCGACCACCACGGCGAGCAGGACCCCGCCGGCCGGCTGCCCGAACCACCACCCGAAGCCCTGCACCCAGGGTGCGAACGGGACGAGTTCCTTCCACCCGATGTAGGACGACCGCCAGGCCAGCTCGGTGTCGGTGTACGCCCGCGGCACCCCGGTGACCGCCCAGGCGATCGCCGGCCACGCCAGGCCGACGAGCCCGGACACCATGGCGACCACGGCGGGCGGTACGAGCTGGCGCACCGTGAGCGGTGCGGACGCCCGGACCCACGCCGGCCGGACCGCCCAGGCCACGAGGAACAGCGCGATCAGCAGCGCGAACGCGAGCCCGGTCGGCCGGGTCATGCCGAGCAGCAGCACGACCGGCAGCATCGACCACCAGCGGCGGTCCACCATGAGCAGCAGGGCGACGAGGAGCAGGAACAGGCCCATCGACTCGGCGTAGGCCACCTGGAACATCGCGGAGACGGGGGCGACGGCGAACAGCACCGTCGCGAAGGTCGCCCGCGCCGGGTCGAGGAACCGCCCCATCAGCCGTCGGAACACCAGTGCCGCGCCCCAGCCGAACAGCAGCGACACCGACACCGCGACGAACTCGAAGGACGCGCCCGTGAGGGCCATCAGACCACGGACGAGGAACGGGTAGGCGGGCATGAACGCCCACGCGTTCTCGGTCACGTGCCCGGCGGTGTCCACCGGCAGCGTCGACGGGTACCCGGACGCAGCGATCACCCGGTACCAGGCACCGTCCCAGATCGACGAGAACGACAGCAGGCCCGGGTGCTGCACGGTGAACGAGTTCGCGGCCTGCACACTCGCGAACGCAGAGAGCATCACGCCCGTCACGATCCGCGCGAGCACGTAGACGACCGTGATCCGCACCCACCACGGCACCACCCGGTAGCGGGCGTTCCACCGGGCGCGGGCAGGGCTCAGCCGGGTCGACCCGGCCGTCGTCAGGCCGTCAGCCACCGACGCAGACCGTGCTCGACCGAGGTGATCTGGTCGACGGGGACCTGCTCGTCGTCGTGGTGGGCCCAGACCGGCTCGCCGGGGCCGTAGTTGACCGCGGGGACGCCGAGCGCCGAGAACCGGGCGACGTCGGTCCAGCCGTACTTCGGCCGGGGTGCCGGACCCCCGACGGCCGCGACGAAGTCCTGCGCCAGCGGAGCGTCGAGCCCCGGCCGGGCCCCGGCCGCGAGGTCGACGATCTGCACGTCGTAGCCGTCGAACAGCTCACGGACATGGGCGACGGCCTCGTCGGCGGTGCGCGACGGAGCGAAGCGGTAGTTGACGTGCACCATGACCTCGTCCGGGATGACGTTGCCGGCGATGCCGCCCGTGATGCCGACGGCGTTGAGCCCCTCGCGGTAGTCGAGCCCGTCGACCGTGACCGTGCGCGGCTCGTACGCGGCGAGGGTGGCGAGGATCGGTGCGGCCTTGTGGATCGCGTTGTCGCCGATCCAGCTCCGGGCACTGTGCGACCGCTTGCCGAAGGCACGGACCTCGGCGCGGAGGTTGCCGTTGCAGCCGCCCTCGATCTGCGCGCCGGAGGGCTCGCCGAGGATCGCGAAGTCCCCCGCGAGGAGCTCGGGTCGGGTCCGGGCCAGGCGACCGAGCCCGTTCAGGGCGTCGCTGACCTCTTCGTGGTCGTAGAACACCCACGTGACGTCGACGTTCGGTTCGGCGAGGTCGTACGCGAGCTTGAGCTGCACCGCGCACCCGGCCTTCATGTCGACCGTGCCGCGGCCCCACAGGATCTCGGTCCCGTCGTCGGCGGTGCGGAACTCGGTCGGCAGGTTCGCGTTGAGCGGGACGGTGTCGATGTGCCCCGCGATGACGACCCGGCGATCGCGGCCGAGGTTCGTGCGCGCCACGATCGCGTCGCCGTCTCGGATCACCTCGAGGTGGGGCAGTGGCGCCAGGGCGGCCTCGATCGCGTCGGCGAGCGGTCCCTCGTTGCCGGACACCGACTCGATGTCGCAGATGGCACGGGTGATGTCGATGGACGAGGCGGTGAGGTCGAGCGGCTCCGGCATGCGGGAAGCCTACCGGCCGACCCTTGCAGGGGCCGTCGAGGTGACCACCTGTGGACGGTTCGTGCTCTGTCCACAGGTGCCGCGCCTCCAGGCCGGGAGGCGCGGTGCGCGTCCGTCGGACCCGTCCGGACGGACGGGTGGTCGCCACCGACCGCTGGGTACCCTGGTGCGGTGACCGACACGACCGCTGCCACCGACCGCCCGACCCACGCCTGGGGCCACGGCCTCGCGACGATCGCCGCCGACGGCACGACGCTCGACACCTGGTACCCCGAGACCCACCTCGGCGCACTCCCCGCCGACGCCACGTTCCCCGCCGAGCTGCGGGCGCACGTCGGCGACGACCCGCGCCGTGCCGTCACGATCGAGGCGGTCACGACCGAGGTCACGATCGACGCGGCCCCCGCCAGCACGCCCGACGCCTACCTGCGCCTGCACCTGCTCAGCCACCTGCACGTCCGTCCGAACGAGGTCAACCTCGACGGCGTCTTCGCGCACCTGCCGATCGTCGCCTGGACGAACGCCGGCCCCGTGCACCCCGACGACCTGACGCGGCTGCGCCCCGGCCTGCAGCGCGCCGGGATCGCCGTGCACGCCATCGACAAGTTCCCCCGGCTGGTCGACTACGTCGTGCCCGACCGCGTGCGCATCGGCGACGCCAACCGGGTCCGTCTGGGCGCGCACCTCGCCCCCGGCACCACGGTCATGCACGAGGGCTTCGTGAACTTCAACGCCGGCACGCTCGGCGACGCCATGATCGAGGGGCGCGTCTCCCAGGGCGTCGTCGTCGGCCACGGCACGGACATCGGCGGCGGCGCGTCCATCATGGGCACGCTGTCCGGCGGCGGCACCCACCGTGTGTCCCTCGGCGAGCGGGCGCTGCTCGGGGCGAACGCCGGGCTCGGCATCTCGCTCGGCGACGACTCCGTGATCGAGGCGGGCCTGTACGTGACGGCCGGCACGAAGGTCGTGCTCGTCGGCGCGGCACCGAACCCCGACGGGACGCCCCGGACGGTCAAGGCCGCCGAGCTCTCGGGCACGCCGAACATCCTGTTCCGCCGCAACTCGCTGACCGGCGCGGTCGAGGCCCTGCAGCGGCAGGGGCAGGGCATCCAGCTCAACACCGCGCTGCACGCCTAGCCGGTCGTCGGCCGTGGGGGTGGTCGAGGGGCCGCACGGCCCGGTGCCGGTCCGCCGGTACGCGGCTCGTACGGAGGCCGCTCGGGGCACGACGCTCGTGTGGCTGCACGGCGGCGGGTTCTTCCGCGGTGACCTCGACCTGCCGGAGGCGCACGCGGTCGCCGGTGCCCTCGCCGACCGCGGACTCGACGTCGTCACGGTCGACTACCGTCTCGCTCCCCTGCCCGGGTTCCCGTTCGTCGGACGACGCGGCGCCCGCGGTCGACGACACCACCCGGTACCGAACGACGACGTCCGCGCCGTCCTCGCCGAGGTGCGTGCGGCGGCCGACGGCCCGGTGTTCCTCGGTGGCGCGAGCGCCGGCGCGTGCCTCGCCGCGGCGGTCACCCTGGCGCTGCCGGAGGATCGGCGTCCGGACGGCCTCGTCCTCGCGTACGGGTTCTTCCACGCCAGGACGCCCCGTGACCCGGCGGTGCTGCGGTCGGTGCGCGGGCACCGCCGCATGACCCACCACCCGGTGCTGCTCGACCTGGCGAACCGGAACCACGTCGGACGCGCGGGCGACGGCGACACCGCGTTCCCCGGCGGGACGGACCCGTCGGGCATGCCGCGCACGCTCATGGTGGACGCCGAGCACGACACGATGCGGGCGTCGGGCGACCGGTTCGCCGCCGAGCTCCGGGCCGCCGGCGTCGACGTCGAATGGCGCGTGCTCGGTGCAGCACGGCACGCGTTCCTCAACCGACCGGGGTCGCCGGACTCGGACCGGGCGCTCGACCTCGTCTCGGCGTGGGCAGCGCGTCGCCGGCGCCTGAGCGGCGTGGGCGGGCACGCGGTGGAGCCAGCCGTCCCGGTGACCGTCTCGCAGAACCACGAAAGCGACATCGAACCAGCCGACGAGACTGGTTCGACGTCGCTTCCGTGGTTCGAAGCGCGCGCGGCGTCAGCGCGCCGGGAGGTCCCGCTCGGCGTGCCCCACGTAGAGCTGCTGCGGGCGCCCGATCTTGTTCAGCGGGTCGTTGTTCAGCTCGCGCCACTGCGCGATCCACCCCGGCAGACGCCCGATGGCGAACAGCACCGTGAACATCCGCGGCGGGAAGCCCATCGCCTTGTAGATGATGCCGGTGTAGAAGTCGACGTTCGGGTAGAGCTTGCGGCTGACGAAGTACTCGTCCTCGAGCGCGATGCCCTCGAGCTCCATGGCGATGTCGAGCAGGTCGTCCTGCACGCCGAGTGCCTCGAGCACCTCGTGCGCGGACTCCTTCACGAGCTTCGCGCGTGGGTCGTAGTTCTTGTAGACGCGGTGCCCGAAGCCCATGAGCTTCACACCCCGCTCCTTGTTCTTCACCCGCTCGACGAAGCGGGTCACGGGCTCGCCCGAGTCCTTGATCTGCTGGAGCATCTCGAGGACGGCCTCGTTCGCGCCGCCGTGCAGGGGGCCGTACAGGGCGTTGATGCCGGCGGAGATCGAGGCGAACATGTTCGCCTTCGTCGAGCCGACCAGCCGGACCGTGGCCGTCGAGGCGTTCTGCTCGTGGTCCTCGTGCAGGATGAGGAGCCGCTCGAGGGCCTTCGACAGGACCGGGTTCGGCTGGTAGGTCTCGGCCATGGTGCCGAAGTTGAGGCGCAGGAAGTTGTCGACGAACGACAGCGAGTTGTCCGGGTACAGGAACGCCTGCCCGATGGACTTCTTGTGCGCGTACGCGGCGATCACCGGCAGCTTCGCGAGGAGCCGGACGGTCTGGAGCTCGACCTTCTCGGGGTCGTCGACGTCCATGTCGTCCTCGTAGTACGTCGACAGGGCGCTGACGGCGCTCGAGAGGACCGACATCGGGTGCGCCGAGTGCGGCAGGGCGTCGAACAGGCGACGGAGGTCCTCGTGCAGCAGCGTGTGCCGACGGATGCGGGCGTCGAAGGACGCGAGCTCGGACTCGGTCGGGAGCTCGCCGTAGATGAGGAGCCAGGCCACCTCGAGGAAGGTCAGGTTCGACGCGACCTGGTCGATCGGGTAGCCGCGGTACCGCAGGATTCCCTGGTCGCCGTCGATGTAGGTGATGGCGCTCTTCGTCGACCCGGTGTTCACGAACCCGTAGTCGAGCGTGTTCATCCCGGTCTGCTTCTTGAACGTCGAGATGTCGATGGCGGACGCACCGTCGACGCTCGGCAGGATCGGGAACTCCGCCGTGCCACCCGGGTACGTCAGCGTCGCGGTCGCCGTGGCCTGCTCGGCGGCGGGACTCACGGGGACGGGCGTGGTGGGCGGTGTGGCCGTCTTCTGAGCGTCATTGGCAGTGTCAGTCACGATGACAGCCTAATCGCGCCCACTGTCGGTCGTGCACACATCGAGCCTCAGGACTTGGTGGGAACCACGGATTGCGCGGAGCGCGAAAGGCTCAGACGGATGCCAGACGCCGCGAGCTCGCCAGTCGCTGCGCGGCTGCGGCGATGCGTTCGTCGGTGGCGGTGAGGGCCACGCGGACGTGCTCCGCGCCCGCCGATCCGTAGAACGTGCCCGGTGCGACGAGGATCCCGCGCTCGGCCAGCCAGGCGACGGTGTCGAGTGCGGGTTCGCCCCGGGTCGCCCAGAGGTAGAGACCCGCATCGCTGTGGTCGATCCGGAAGCCGGCGCCTTCGAGTGCCCGTCGGAGCATGTTCCGTCGGGCGCGGTACAGCGCCTTCTGCGCCTGCACGTGGGTCTCGTCGGCGAGGGCGACGATCATCGCTTCCTGCACCGGGAGCGGCGGCATCATGCCGGTGTGCTTGCGGACCGCGAGCACCTCGGCGAGGACCCGCGCGTCGCCCGCGACGAAGGCCGCCCGGTACCCGGCGAGGTTCGACTGCTTCGACAGCGAGTAGACGCTGAGCACGCCGTCGACGGAGTCCCCCACCACCCGGGGGTCGAGGATCGTCGGCGTGGGGGCGGCGTCGTACGGCGGCTCCCACCCGAGTTCGGCGTAGCACTCGTCGCCGACGATGACCGCGCCGAGTTCCCGCGCCCGCTCGACCGCGGCACGCAGCTCGTCGATCGACAGGACGCGGCCGTCCGGGTTGCCCGGCGAGTTCAGCCAGACGAGCTTCGTGGTGGACGGCCACGCCGCCGGGTCGTCCGAGGCGAGGGCGTCCGCGCCGACCAGGGCCGCACCGAGCTCGTACGTCGGGTACGCCGCGGCCGGGAACACGACCGTGTCACCGCGGCCGATGCCGAGCCAGAGCGCGAGCCCGGCGATGAACTCCTTCGAGCCGATCGTCGGCAGCACCTGGTCGGGCGTCAGCGTGACGCCCTGCCGACGGCCGTACCAGTCGGCGATCGCCTCGCGCAGGGCCGGCGTGCCGGCGACCTGCGGGTAGGCGTGCGCGTCGGTCGCCTCCGCGAGCGCCGTGCGGACGACGGCGGGGGTCGGGTCGACGGGCGAGCCGACGCTGAGGTCGACGATGCCGCCCTCGACCGCCGCTGCCTGCTGCTTGAACGGGACGAGCTGGTCCCAGGGGAAGTCGGGGAGGTCGAGCGCCACGGTCCGGCTCCGGGTCAGCCGCGGGGCGGCTCGGCCATGACGACCGGGTGGTCCTTGTGGATCACGCCGACCTTCGCGGCACCGCCGGGGGAACCGACCTCTTCGAAGAACTCGACGTTGGCCTTGTAGTAGTCGGCCCACTCCTCGGGGAGGTCGTCCTCGTAGTAGATCGCCTCGACCGGGCAGACCGGCTCGCACGCACCGCAGTCGACGCACTCGTCGGGGTGGATGTACAGGGACCGGTCACCCTCGTAGATGCAGTCGACCGGGCATTCGTCGATGCAGGCGCGGTCCTTGACGTCGACACAGGGCTGGGCGATCACGTACGTCACGGTTGGGGTGCTCCCTTCGGACTGAGCAGATCGAGTCTACCCGCGCGGCCCGGCCGCACCTGACCGCCGGACCGCGAGGTCCGCACTCCGCCGGACGGCGAGGTCCGCACTCCGCCGGACGGCGAGGTCCGCACTCCGCCGGACCGCAGGACCGGTCCACACCGCGCCGGACCGTCAGGACCGCATCACCGCGCCGGGCCGTCAGGACCGGTCCGCACCGCCGGACCGTGCGGCGGCCGCCCGGATCCCGGACAGGTCCGGCCAGGCGAGCACGAGCGCGGTGACGGCCGCCGGACCGAACGTCCACACGTAGCCGGCGACGTTCGCGAGCACGAGCGGGGAGCTCTGCCCGGCCACCGACGTCAGGACCTGCGTCGCGGCGATGATCCCGATGCCGACCGCGGCGACCATCGCCCGCGACCGGTACAGCAGCCGGATGCCGACCGTCAGCCCGACCACGATGAGCGAGGTGAGCACGGTCCCGACCGGGAACCCCCCGAGGGCCTGCTGGTGCGTGACGGTGCCGAGTCCCCCGGCGACGAGTCCGAGGACGAGGGCGACCACGACCGCGGTGACCTTGCCCTGCCGCGAGAACTCGGCGAAGGTCTGCGGCGCCTCGGGGACCTGGTCGACGTCGTGCCGGAACGCCTCGGTCGCCCGGGCGTGCTGCCGTTCGCCGTGCGGCATCACCCACGACAGCGCGGTGGGGTCACGGGGATCGACGGGGTCGACGGTCACCTGGGAGCGGTACTGCTCGACGGCCGCCCGGACCTTCGCCCGCACGGGGAGGACGTCCACGGTCAGGTCGGCCTGCCCGGAGTCGGGTTCGACGATCATCGAGAACGGGAGTTCCTCGGCGCGTGCGGCGTACCGCGCCGCGTGGTGGACGCGGACGTGGTCCGGGTGGCCGTAGCCACCGTCGTCGGCGTAGCTCACCACCGCGTCGGCGCCGGTGGAGCGGATCGCGGCGCGGATGTCGTCGACGACCTCACCGAGGTCGGCCGCGGTGAGCGAGTCGGCCGGGGCGTCCCCCGCGGCGACCGCGCGACCGTCGGGGCCCCACTGCATGCCGGAGTCGGTGTAGCGGCGCTCGGGCAGGTCCGTCGGCCGTGCACCGGGGCCGCCGAGCCAGAGGTGCGCGGGACCGCCGAGTGCGGCGAGGGCACCGGCGATCTCGGTCTCGCGGTGTGCGGCGACCCGGGGGCCGTCGCCGAAGAGCGGCCCGAGCTCGGGGGTCAGCATCTCCCCGCGCTCGCCCCGGGTCGCGGTGAGCACCGTCACCTCGGCGCCGAGCTCGAGCAGGGTGGCGATCGTCCCACCGGACGAGAGCGTCTCGTCGTCCGGGTGGGCGTGCACGAACAGGACGCGCTCGGGGCGGGTTGCAGGGGCCTTCGACATCGGGTCCAAGCGTACCCAGCGGCGACTAGCGGGGCGTCACGATGTAGGTCGCGGTCACACCGTCGTTGCCGTCCGAGAACGTCAGGACCACGCGGTAGGCGTCGCTCCGGAACATCCCGAAGGCGCTCGAGGAGTCCGCGCGCTTCGCCGACTCGGTGAACCCGGCGTCGGTGAGCTGCTGCGCCGCCGCCTGGAAGTCGTCGACGGAGCCCGCGCGGACCTGCGCGACCCAGCCGGAGCCGTTCGGGCCGGAGCCGCCGCCGAGCACGGTGCCGTCGACGAGCGGGACGTCCTCGGTCGGGAAGCCGTCCGGGACCTTGCCGTCCGAGGTCACGTTCGCGCCCTTCAGCGCGGTGTCCAGGGCGCCGTCGATGCCCCCGGCGACCGAGGCCATGCCGTCCTGGACGGCCTTGCCGTCGATGCCCTGCACGCCCTCGGCGACGCTCGACGCGACCGAGGAGCCGAGGTCGGTGGCCTGCTTGACGGCGTCGGACGAGCAGCCGGCCGGTCCGGCGAGGGCGATGCCGGCTGCGACGGCGGCGATCAGGGTGCGGGTCGGGGTGCGCATGCCCAGCACCCTAGGGGGCGAGCCGGGAGGCGCGGCGTGAGTCCCCTGGGAACGTCACGTGCGTGACGCGGGTCGCGCCGCGCCTCCTGGCCGGCCCGAGCGGGCCGCTCGCGTCAGGCGACGTACGCGCGCGTCGCCGCGACGAGGGCGTCGACACCCACCGGGATCGCCGTCTCGGCCTGCGGCGCGTAGAACGGCGAGTGGTTGCTCGGGATGTCCTCGCCGCGACGGAAGAGCTCCGGGTCGGTGATGCCGGTGAACCAGTACACGAGCGGGGCCCCCGCGGCCGTGGCGAGCTGCCCGACGTCCTCGGACGCCATCGCCAACCCGATCTCGAGGTCACGCGCGCCGGGGACCTCGGCGCGGATCGCGTCGAGCACGACCTGTGCGGCCTCGACGTCGTTCACGGTGACCTCGGCGCCGGGTGCGCGCACGATGGTCGGCTCCGGCAGTCCGCCGGCCTCGCTCTCGGCGCGGACGATGCGCTCGATCGAGGCGATGATCCGCTCACGGGTCTCCTCGTTGCGGGCACGCGTGGAGATCTCGATGACGGCCTGGTCGGGGATGATGTTCGCGCGGGTGCCGGCGTGGAAGCTGCCGACGGTGACGACGCCGGCGTCGCTCGGCGAGACCTCACGCGAGACCACGGTCTGCAGGCGCACGACGGCCGACGCCGCCGTGACGACCGGGTCGAGCGAGGCCTGCGGGGCGGAACCGTGCGCACCACGGCCGTTGAACGTGACGGTCAGCCGGTCGCTCGACGCCATCACGGGGCCGCTGCCGACGGCGACGATGCCGACCGGTGCCGGCGCCGAGTGCTGCCCGAGCACGACGTCCGGCTTCGGGAAGCGGTCGACGAGCCCGTCCTCGACCATCGCCCGGGCGCCGGAGATGACCTCTTCCGCGGGCTGGAAGACGCCGACGACCGTGCCGTGCCAGTCGCCGGTGGTCGCGGCGAGGCGTTCGAGGGTGCCGAGCAGCCACGTCACGTGGATGTCGTGGCCGCACGCGTGCATCGTCGGGACGTCGTTGCCGTCCTCGTCGGTGCCGTGGTGCTCACTGGCGTACGGCAGGCCGGTGCGCTCCTGGACCGGCAGTCCGTCCATGTCGGCGCGGAGCCAGACGACCGGCCCGTCGCCGTTCGACAGGACGCCGACGACACCGGTGGCGCCGATGCCCGTGGTGACCTCGATCCCGCCGATCGCCTCGAGCCGGTCGGCGACGATGCCCGCGGTGCGGTGCTCCTGGAAGCCGAGCTCGGGGTGTGCGTGGAGGTCCTGGTACAGCGAGAGGAGGTCGAGAGTCACGCGCACCACGCTACATCCGACGACGGCCCGGCCACCTCGGACGAGGTGACCGGGCCGTCGGACGCGAGTCGCGCCTCCTGGATGGACCGCTTACGCGTCCTGACGCTTCAGGCGGGCGTGGGCGCCCGCTCTGTTGCGACGGGCCTACGCGTCCTGACGCTTCAACCGGGCGTAGGCGCGCTGGCGAGCCTGCGCGTCGAGCTCGACCTTGCGGATGCGCACGGCGTCGGGGGTGACCTCGACGCACTCGTCCTCGCGCGCGAACTCCAGGCACTCCTCGAGGGAGAGCTGGCGCGACGGCGTCATCGACTCGAAGGAGTCGGCGTTCGCCGAACGCATGTTCGTGAGCTTCTTCTCCTTCGTGATGTTGACGTCCATGTCGTCGGCGCGCGAGTTCTCGCCGATGACCATGCCCTCGTAGACCTCTTCGGTGGGGTTGACGAAGAACGTCATCCGCTCCTGCAGGTTCGTGATCGCGAACGGCGTGACCACACCGGAGCGGTCGGACACGATCGAGCCGTTGACACGGGTCTGGATCGGGCCGGCCCACTCGGCGTAGCCGTGCGAGATCGCGTTGGCGATGCCGGTGCCGCGGGTCTCGGTGAGGAACGCGGTGCGGAAGCCGATCAGGCCACGCGACGGCACGATGAACTCCATGCGGATCCAGCCGGTGCCGTGGTTCGTCATGTTCTCCATGCGACCCTTGCGCGCGGCCATGAGCTGCGTGATCGCGCCGAGGTGCTCCTCCGGCGTGTCGATCGTCATGTGCTCGTACGGCTCCTGCAGCTTGCCGTCCTCGTCACGCTTGGTGACGACCTGCGGCTTGCCGACGGTGAGCTCGAAGCCCTCGCGACGCATCTGCTCGACGAGGATGGCCAGCGCGAGCTCGCCGCGACCCTGGACCTCCCACGCGTCGGGACGACCGATGTCGAGGACCTTGAGCGAGACGTTGCCGATGAGCTCGCGGTCGAGGCGGTCCTTCACCATGCGGGCGGTGAGCTTGTGGCCCTTGACCTTGCCGACCAGCGGCGACGTGTTCGTGCCGATCGTCATCGAGATCGCCGGGTCGTCGACCGTGATGGTCGGCAGCGGACGGACGTCCTCGGGGTCGGTCAGGGTCTCACCGATGGTGATGGTGTCGAAGCCGGCGACGGCGACGATGTCACCGGGGCCCGCGGACTCGGCCGGGTAGCGCTCGAGTGCCTTGGTGACGAGCAGCTCGGTGATGCGGGCGTTCACGACGCTGCCGTCGTGCTTGACCCACGCGACCGTCTGGCCCTTCTTCATGGTGCCGTGGAAGATGCGCAGGAGCGCGAGGCGGCCGAGGAACGGCGAGGCGTCGAGGTTCGTGACGTGCGCCTGCAGGGGGTGCTCGTCGTCGTACTTCGGGGCCGGGACGTGCTGCAGGATCGCCTCGAACAGGGGCTCGAGGTCGTCGTTGTCGGGCAGCGAGCCGTCCTCCGGCTTGTTGCGCGACGCGGCACCGGCGCGACCCGAGGCGTAGACCACCGGGACGTCGAGGATCGCGTCGAGGTCGAGGTCGTCGACCTCGTCCGACAGGTCGGAGGCGAGCCCGAGCAGGAGGTCCTGCGACTCGGACACGACCTCGTCGATGCGGGAGTCCGGGCGGTCCGTCTTGTTGACGAGCAGGATCACCGGGAGCTTCGCGGCGAGCGCCTTGCGGAGCACGAAGCGGGTCTGGGGCAGCGGGCCCTCTGATGCGTCGACGAGGAGCACGACGCCGTCGACCATGGAGAGGCCGCGCTCGACCTCGCCACCGAAGTCGGCGTGACCCGGGGTGTCGATGACGTTGATGGTGATGGGGCCGTCCGCGCCGAACTCGGTCGCGTGCTTGCCGTTGTAGAGCACCGACGTGTTCTTCGCGAGGATCGTGATGCCCTTCTCGCGCTCGAGGTCGTTCGAGTCCATCATGCGGTCTTCGCCCTCGAAGTGGGCGTCGAACGAGTTGGTCTGCGTGAGCATCGCGTCGACGAGGGTGGTCTTGCCGTGGTCGACGTGTGCCACGATGGCGACGTTGCGCAGGTCGGACCGGGTGGCGAGCGCCATACAGGACATCCTTTGGTGTTCGGAAGAAGATCGGGCGGCCGACGGTGGCACGCGCGCCGCGGTGGCACTGCCCGGAGGTGGGCAGAACGCCCGACACGCCAGTCTACCGGTAGTTCGCAACCGAGAGGAGTACCACCGATGAGCCGTCGGCGAACGTGGACCGAGATCACGATCGTGCTGCTGCTCTCGCTCGGCGGCAGCGCGCTCTACTCGGTGCTGCAGATCATCGACGACCTGTCGCAGACGACGCCGCTCGGCGAGCAGTCCACGGCGCTGAACACGTCGACCACGACCGTGCAGTACGTCGACCTCGCCCGGCAGCTCGTGGGCATCGCGGTCGACCTCGCCCCGGTCGCGCTCGTCTGCTACCTGCTCTGGAGCACGACCCGTCCGCACCTCGGCCGGCTCGGCATCGACCGGTTCCGGGTGCGCCCCGACCTCGGCGGCGCGGCGCTCATCGCCCTCGGGATCGGGATCCCCGGCCTGGCGCTCTACTTCACCGGGCGGGCGCTCGGCGTCACGGTGAACGTGGACCCGGCGGCGCTCGACTCGTACTGGTGGACGATCCCGGTCCTGCTGCTCTCGGCGATCCGCTCCGGGCTGCAGGAGGAGGTCATCGTCATCGGCTACCTCTACGAGCGGCTCGGCTCCGTCGGGTGGGGGCGCTGGCAGATCATCCTGTCCACGGCCGTCCTGCGCGGCAGCTACCACCTGTACCAGGGGTTCGGCGCGTTCGTCGGCAACGCCGTGATGGGCATCGTGTTCGGGTGGATCTACACCCGGTGGGGCCGGCTCCTCCCCCTCGTCATCACGCACTGCCTGCTCGACGCGGCCGTCTTCGTCGGCTACCCGTGGGTCGCGCACGCGTTCCCGCAGCTGTTCCGCTGACGCCACCGCGCGCGTCCCCGCCCGTTCCCACAGTGAACCCACAGCGCGGCGCGGCACCGGACGGAGGTCGCGCACCTACCGTTGCGGCATGAGCATCCCCGAGGTCGGCGATCCCGCACCCGGATTCACCCTTCCCGGCATGATCGTGCGGGACGGCACCCGCACCGACGACGAGTACGCGCTGTCCGCCGAGATCGGCCGGACCCTCGTGCTCGCCTTCTACCCCGGCGATGCCACCCCCGTCTGCACGGCGCAGCTCTGCAGCTACCAGGAGGAGCTCGACGACTTCGGTGACCTCGGCGCCGTCGTGTGGGGCGTCAGTCCGCAGGCGCTCGACTCGCACGAGGCGTTCGCCCGCGGGTCCTCGCTCACCTTCCCCCTGCTGAGCGACACCGCCGGCGACGTCATCCGCGCGTACGGCGTGCAGGCGCCGGGCATCGGCCTCCGACGGTCGGTGTTCGTGATCGGACCCGACGGCGTGGTCCGCTGGCGGCACGTCGGGCTGGTCGGGCTCCGGTTCCCGAAGGCCGAGGCGATCCGGGCGCAGGTCGAGCTCCTCGTGGCCTGAGACGGCTGACACGGCGTGTCGGTCCCCAGAAGATGCGACACCCTGGGGTATTGACACCCGAACGGGGGCCGAGGACCATTGACGCCACGAGAGGTCCACACAGGGCCTGCCTCCCCGGGGAATCGGGTCGTCCGGAGATACGCGCAGGTGTGTCACACCCGCTCCCCGGACGTCTCCGGGGAGGCATCTCGTCACCTCGTCTCGTACGCTCGTCCGGGTGACCACGATCCTCGCCCCCGGCATGCGCCTGCTCGCCGTCGTCCTGTGGGTCGCGGCCGTCGCGCTCGTCCCCCTCGCACTCCTGACCGGCGGCGCCGTCTGGCTCGCCCCCGTCCCGAGCATCTGCATCGCGTTCATCGCCTGGGCCGTCCTCTGGCGTCCGCGCTTCGAGCTCACCGACGACCACCTGCGGATCGTCGACGTCCGGCGCACCAGCACCTACTCCTGGCGGCGCATCACCGAGGTCCGCACGAAGTACGGCCTCGAGGTGGTCACCAGCGAGGGCGTCCGACGCACCTGGCTCGCGACCCGCAGGTCGGCTCGGCTCGCCGCGGTGATCGACGGTCGTCCAGGAGGCGCGACCCGCCTCGACGTCGACGCTGCGGCCGAGCGGATCCGCGGCTTCGTCCCGGCGCCGCCCGAGGCGGACGGCCCGCCTCCGGCGACCGTGACGGCTGCGCCGATCACGCACCGCGTGCACGGGTGGACGATCCTCGCGATCGTGGTCCTCGCCTTCGTCGCGACCCTGGCGGCCGCGCAGCTCTGAGCGCCGCGATCCGTCGTCCGCTCCCGCAACGAAGAACGACATCCCCGACGTCGTGCGACGTCGGGGATGTCGTTTCCGGGTGGAGTGCGGCGGACTACTTCTTGTAGCCCACGTCCTGCCACTTCACGGAGGACTGCTGGAACTGCGCGGGACCGTAGTTCACGAGGTCCTTGCGCACGCCCCAGGCGTAGGGCTCCGGGAACAGCGGGATGGTGCCGGCGACCTTGACGATCTTCTTGTCGATCGCGTCCGCGTCCTCGATGCGCTTGTCGGCGTCGAGCTCCGCGTTGGCCTTGTCCCAGGCGGCACCGAGCGAGTCGTCCGTCACGCCGGTGTAGTTCTGACCGGCGTCGGCCGGGTAGTAGATCGACTTCAGCGACGACACCGGGAACGGCGTGCCCTGCCAGGCGAAGTACGTGGCGTCGAAGTCACGGCCGTCGGTGGTGACGTACTTCGTGAAGAAGTCGTCGGTCGGGACGGTGTCGATGGTCACCTTGAAGCCGGCGAGCTTGGTCTGCTGCTGCACGAGCTGCGCGACGTTCGCCGAGTTCTGGTTGTCCGACGGGATGACGAAGCGGACGTCGAGCGTCTTGCCGCCCTTGGTCGCGTAGCCGTCCGAGCCGATCGTGTAGCCGGCGTCCTCGAGCTTCTTCTTCGCCTTGTCCGTGCTGTAGCCGTAGACCGACGAGACGTTGTCCTGGTAGCCCTTCTGGCCGGGCAGGTACACGAGGTTGTTGAGCACCTGGACCGGGCTCTTCACCGGCGAGAGGATCGCCTGCGCGACGACCTGGCGGTTGATCGCCTGGGCGAAGGCCTGACGGACCTCCTGGTCCTTGAACACGTCGGACGTGCCGTTCAGGGTGATCTGACGCTGGGTCGTGCCGAGCGAACGCTCGATCTTCGAGTCCGAGCGGCTGTTCGCGGTCTTGAAGTTGTCCGCGGAACCGTTCAGGTTGAACGCGTCGAACTCCTTGTTCGCGTACGCCTGGGCGACACCGTCGCGGGACACGGTCTTGAAGACGATCGTGTCGAGCTTCGGCGCGTCACCCCACCACTTGGAGTTCTTCTCGAAGGTCACGACGCCGCCGTTGGCGTCGAAGGACTTGAGGATGTACGGGCCGGCGGAGACGTACGTCTTGCCGTCGGCGGCGTAGGGACCCTTCGCCCACGAGTTGTTGAAGTGGTCGGGGGTGTCGACGGCCCAGTAGGGGTAGATCGCGCTGAAGACGCTCGGCCAGTCGGCGTTGGTCTTCGAGAACGTGACGATGACGTCGCGCTCGTCCGACCCCTGCTTGACGGAGTCGACGTCCTCCCAGACGTTGGTGGCGAGCGGGGCGAAGGCCTTGTTCGTGCCGTTCAGCGCCTTCCAGTTCGCCTCGACGTCCTTCTCGGTGATCGGGGTGCCGTCGGACCAGACCGCCTTGGGGTTGATCTTGATCTCGACGGTCTGGGGCGAGTCCTTCGTCAGCTCGATCGAGTCGACGTAGTCCTTGTTCGCCTCCCACTCACCGTTGGCCTTGAACTGGATGAACCCCGGCAGGTAGGTGCCCGCGATCGTGTTGTCGTCGACCGTCCCGGAGTCGAGGTTCGACAGCTGCCAGTTCGCCGGAGCCGAGTCGATCGGCAGGGTGAGCGAGCCGCCGTCCTTGATCGTGTCGCGGTCGGCGACCGTCCAGCCCGTCGACTTCAGCGACGACGTGGCGACGGCCGAGCTGCTCTGTCCGGCGGATCCGCCGCCGGAGCAGCCCGCGAGCACGAGTGCCGCGGCGGCTGCTGTGGCGAGCACGGCCGTCGTCTTGATCCTCATTCGCATGGCGAGGATTCCCTTTCGTTGTGGTTCGCGCCGGAGCGCCGGGACGCGACAGCCCCCGCCGCCACGCCTGTTGGTTGAGAACCCTAGTCACATCCGAAGGTCGCACAAGGCCTGCTGTACCGAATCGAAACATGGTCGTAACGAATGTTGCATAGCGTCAACAGTGATCACCCACCCCGGCTCGGAAGCGGCTAACCTGTCGCCACCGAACAACGCCGTCCGGACGGACGGCCGCACCCCCCTGAGGTCCCAGTACATGCTTGCTTTCCTCGCGAAGCGGATCGTCAACTACGTGATCCTGACGATCGTCGCGACGACGCTCGGCTACCTGCTCGCCAGCGCGACGCTCAACCCGACGGCCAGGTACCTCGGCAAGAACCCGCCGGTGCCGCAGAGCTCGATCGACGCCGCGCTCCAGAAACTCGGCGCCGATCCGAACACCCCGCTGCTGGTCCGGACGTGGAACTGGTGGGTGAACCTCGTCACGCACGGCTCGCTCGGCATCAGCGCCCGCGGCACCGAGGTCACCGCCGACATCGTCGCCCGGTCCGGCACGAGCCTCCGGCTGCTCGTGATCGGCACGCTGCTCGGCGCGATCCTCGGCGTCCTGCTCGGCGTCTGGAACGCGGTGCGGCAGTACAAGACGTCCGACCAGGTCTCGACCTACGCGTCCTTCGCGGTGCTCGCGACCCCGCCGTTCGTCATCGCGGTGGTCCTGATGATCCTGGCGACCAACCTCAACAACGTGGTCGGCACGCAGGTGATCAGCTTCACCGGTGAGTACACCCCTGGCGTCAGCGGGTTCTTCCCGGTGCTCGGTGACCGGCTGGTCCACCTCTTGTTACCGACGATCTCGCTGACGGTGGGTGCCGTCGCGTCGTACTCCCGGTACCAGCGCTCGGCGATGCTCGACGTCCTGTCGAACGACTTCATCCGGACGGCACGCTCGAAGGGCCGGACGCGTGGATCGGCCATCATGCGGCACGGCGTCCGCGTCGCGCTCATCCCGATGTCGACGTTCTTCGCCTACTCCTTCGGCCTCATCCTGACGGGTGCGAGCATCACCGAACTCGTCTTCAGCTGGCACGGCATGGGCGAGTACTTCGTCCAGAGCATCAGCAACAACGACATCAACGCGGCAGCGGGCACGATCCTCTTCACGGCGATCCTCGTGCTCATCGCAGGCACCCTCGCGGACCTGCTCTACGCCGCGCTCGACCCGCGAGTGAGGGTGTGACCCGTGTCTGTTCTCGACCCCACGACCACGAACACCGCCGGCGACCCCGGTGACGGCGGCGCCGGCACCCCGGCGCACGTCGTCGAGGTGAAGGGTGGCCGCACCCCGCTCTGGCGCAAGGTGCTCGGCACCTGGCGCGCCCGCATCGGCGGCGGCGCGCTGCTGCTCATCCTGCTCTGGGCCTTCGTCGGTCCGTACCTGTACCACTGGAACGCCGTCGACTCCGACGGCCTGGCGTTCGGCATGCCGCCGAGCGCGTCCCACTGGTTCGGCACGAACGACATCGGGCAGGACATCTACGCGCAGACGCTCGTCGGCCTGCAGAAGTCGCTGCTCATCGGCCTCATCGCCGGTCCCGCCGCCACCCTCATCGCCGGCATCGTCGGTGCCGTGGCCGGGTACTTCGGCGGGTTCGTGGACCGGGCGCTCGTCTGGGGCATCGACCTGCTGCTGGTCATTCCGTCCTTCTACGCGCTGGTCCTCCTCAGCCCGCTGTTCAAGAACCTCAGCTGGCTCGCGCTCATCGTCGGGCTGGCGATCTTCGGCTGGATGATCATGGCGCGCGTGATCCGTGGGCAGACGATGTCGCTGCGGGAGCGCGACTACGTCAAGGCCGCGCGGTTCATGGGCGTGCCGTCGTTCACGATCATCCGGCGGCACATCCTGCCGAACGTGGCCTCGCTGCTCATCATCGACGCCACGCTCGGGGTCGGCGCGATGATCCTGTCCGAGAGCGCCCTGAGCTTCTTCGGCTTCGGCATCCAGGTGCCGGACGTGTCGCTCGGCACGCTGCTCGCCGCCGGTAGCCAGTCCGCGGTCACCCGACCGTGGCTGTTCGTCCTGCCGGCTGCGACGCTCGTCGCCACGGTCCTCTCCACCAGCCTGCTCGGCGACGCCCTGCGCGACGCCATCGACCCCACCTCGGGAGCCAACCGTGACTGAGCCCCTGCTCTCCGTCTCCGACCTGACCGTCACGTTCAACCCGGGCTCGAAGCCCGTGTACGCCGTCCGCGGTGTGGACTACTCCGTCAACCAGGGCGAGTTCCTCGGCATCGTCGGCGAGTCCGGGTCCGGCAAGTCGGTGTCCTCGATGGCCGTCATGGGCCTGCTGCCGTCGTCGGCCAAGGTCGAGGGCAGCATCCGGTTCGACGGCCGCGAGCTGCTCGGCCTGAACGACCGCGAGATGTCGAAGCTCCGCGGGCGCGACATCGCCATGGTCTTCCAGGACCCGCTCTCCGCCCTGACGCCCGTGTACACGATCGGGCAGCAGATCGTCGAGGGACTGCGGCTGCACGACCGGAGCCTCACCCCGCACGCCGCGCGGACCCGCGCCGAGGAACTGCTGCGTGTCGTGGGCATCCCGAACCCCTCCAGGCGACTCGACGCCTTCCCGCACGAGTTCTCCGGCGGCATGCGTCAGCGCGCGATGATCGCCATCGCCATCGCGAACGACCCGAAGCTGATCATCGCCGACGAGCCGACGACCGCGCTCGACGTGACGATCCAGGCGCAGATCCTCGACGTCCTGCAGACCGCGAAGGAGATGACCGGCGCCGCGGTGGTCCTCATCACGCACGACCTCGGTGTCGTCGCCGGCAACGCCGACCGCGTCGCCGTGATGTACGCGGGCCGGATCGTCGAGACCGCTCCGGTCGAACCGCTCTTCCGCGAGCCGGTCATGCCGTACACGATCGGGCTGCTCCGCTCGATGCCGAACATGACGTCGGCGCGCTCGGAGCGCCTCGTCCCGCTCGAGGGCCGCCCGCCGCTCCTCACCCAGAAGCCGACCGGGTGCCCGTTCGCCGACCGCTGCCCGGCCGTGCTCGACGCCTGCCGCGAGGGCGAGCCCGCCCTGATCGCCCCCACGGTCCCGCCGAGTGCCGACAACCCGGTGCTGACCGGCGCGACGCCCACGATCTCGAACGGCGCCTTCGACGACGAGCACACCGCCGCGTGCATCCGCCGCGACGAGATCGCCGCCGGGACGCTCGCTCGCTCCGAGATCTTCCCGCGTCCGGAGGACGTGCCCGAAGCCGAGATCGACCACGGCGACGACGTGGTGCTGCAGCTCGACGACGTCGTGAAGACGTTCCCGCTGACCAAGGGTGCGCTGTTCCGTCGGCGCATCGGCGAGGTGCACGCGGTCGACGGCATCTCCCTCACCCTGAAGCGCGGGCAGGTCCTCGGCCTCGTCGGCGAGTCCGGCTGCGGCAAGACGACCACGATCATGGAGATCCTCGAGCTCGCCGGCGCCCAGCAGGGCACCATCAGGGTGAACGGTGTCGACACCGGCTCGCTGTCGAAGGCCGACCGCCGTGCGCTCCGCAGCGACATCCAGGTCGTCTTCCAGGACCCGATGGCCTCCATCGACCCCCGGCTCGACATCGGTTCCGTGATCGGCGAACCGCTCACCGTGCAGGGTGTGCCGAAGGACGAGATCCGTCGACGGGTGCGCGATTCCCTCGAGCTGGTCGGCCTCGAGCCGAGCTACATCGACCGGTACCCGCACGAGTTCTCCGGCGGGCAGCGCCAGCGCATCGGGATCGCCCGCGCGCTCATCGTCGAGCCGAAGATCCTCGTGCTCGACGAACCGGTCTCCGCGCTGGACGTCTCGGTGCAGGCGGGCGTCATCAACCTGCTCGAGGACCTCAAGCACCGGCTCGGCCTGTCCTACCTGTTCGTCGCGCACGACCTGTCCGTGGTCCGGCACATCGCCGACGACGTGGCCGTGATGTACCTCGGCCGGATCGTCGAGTACGGCGACGGTGACCGGGTGTTCGACGACCCGCAGCACCCCTACACGCGGGCGCTCCTGTCCGCCGTCCCGGTGCCCGACCCGTTCGCCGAGGCCGCCCGCGGACGCATCCTGCTCGACGGCGACCTCCCGTCGCCGACCGAACGGATCGAGGGGTGTCGCTTCCGGACCCGCTGCCCGCTGTACCAGCTCCTCGACGAGGGCCGGCAGCAGCAGTGCCGTTCGGTCGACCCGCGGCTGCAGGACGTGCACGGCCGCGGTGTCGCGTGCATCCAGACCGACCAGAACCCGCTCCTCACCGAGCGGGTGGAGGCCGTCGCGTAGGCGGTTCCGCGAGACGGACTGGAGGGGGGGGGGGGGGGGGGGGCGCGCCCCCCCCGCCGCGGGGGGGGGGGGGCGGGGGTCCGGCGGCCGGGGGGGGGGGGGGGGGGCGCGGCCCCCCCCCGCCTCCAGTCCGTTGCGGGTCGCGTCGCGGACGCGACGTCAGACGAGCAGGGCGACGACGCAGAGGACGACGATCACCGCTCCCGCGACGAGCGCGGGCCGGTCCCATCCGCGGACCACGGGCCCGTCGGCGGCCGTACCGTGTCGTTCCGACCACCGGTCGCGCACCGCGACGAACTCGTCCGGCTGCCGCAGCACCCGGGGTTCGCCGCGGCGGGTCGGCTTCGGCCGCGGCAGCGACGGGCCGCCCCAGCAGGTCAACCGCCGGCCGTCGGCGAGGTCGAGCACGATCTGCCAGCGCATCCGGACGTCCTCGACGGCGCCCCACGGCACCGTCGTCCGGCGGAGCGGGTTCACGACCGTGACGGCGTCGTCGGCGATCCGCACGTGCGGGCGGAAGGTGAGCACCCAGAGCACCCAGACGAGGGCGGCGAGGGGACCGACCGCGTGCAGGACGACGTCCCAGCTGCCGCGGACCGCCGCGTCGCCGAGCATGAAGAGGGCCAGCACGGCGACGAGGCCGGACGCGACCGCGCCCCCGCGACCTGCGCGGAGGACGACGATGCGTCCGGCCTCGTTGGTGTCCAGCGGGATCAGCGTCCGAACTCGAACCCGGCGCCGGGGATGGCGTCGAGCAGGTCCTTCGTGTACTGCTCACGCGGGTTGGCGAAGACCTCGTCGGTCGTCGCCTTCTCGACGATCTGCCCCTTGCGCATGACGCAGACGTTGTCCGCGACGAGGCGCACCACGGCCAGGTCGTGCGTGATGAACAGGTAGGTCAGGCCCAGCTCGGACTGCAGCTCGGTGAGCAGGTCGAGGATCTGGCCCTGCACGAGCACGTCGAGTGCGGAGACCGCCTCGTCGAGCACGATGACCTCGGGCTTGAGCGCGAGCGCGCGGGCCACGGCGATGCGCTGCCGCTGCCCGCCCGAGAGCTCGTTCGGGTAGCGGTTCACCATCGACTTCGGCAGCGCGACCTGGTCGAGCAGCTCGAGCACGCGCGCACGGCGCGAGTCCTTGTCCCCGACCTTGTGCGTCTTCAGCGGCTCGGCGATCGTGTTCCCGACGTTGTACATCGGGTCCAGCGAGCCGTACGGGTCCTGGAAGACCGGCTGCACGCGGCGGCGGAAGTCGAAGAGGTCCTTGCCCTTCAGCGCGCCGATGTCGATCCCGTCGAACTGCACCGTGCCGCTCGTGATGTCCTCGAGCTGCAGGACGAGCTTCGCGACGGTCGACTTGCCCGAACCGGACTCGCCGACGAGCGCCGTGGTCGTGCCCTTCGGGATCGAGAACGACACGTCGTCGACGGCCTTCAGCTCGCGGGTGGCGAGGTTCTTGCCGCGCAGCTTGTAGACCTTCTCGAGGTTCTTCACCACGATGAGGTCCTCCGCCGGCTGGTGCTCACGCTGCTGGGCACGGGCGAGGAGCTCGGCGTCGTCGCTGCCGACGTCCGCGATGTCGACCCGCTGGTGCTGCACCTTCGACTGGATGCGGCGGCTCGCGAGCGACGGCGCGGCGGCCACGAGGCGCTGCGTGTACGGGTGCCGCGGGTTCGCCAGGATCTCCTTCGAGGGACCGGCCTCCACCACCTGGCCCTTGTACATCACGACCAGCTTCTCGGCCCGCTCGGCGGCGAGGCCGAGGTCGTGCGTGATGAACAGCACCGAGGTGCCGAAGTCGCGGGTCAGTGTCTCGAGGTGGTCGAGGATGACCCGCTGCACGGTGACGTCGAGCGCACTCGTCGGCTCGTCGGCGATGAGCAGCTTCGGGCGACTCGACAGACCGATGCCGATGAGCACGCGCTGCCGCATGCCGCCGGAGAACTCGTGCGGGAACTGCTTGAGGCGCGTCGACGCGTCGCCGAGGCCGGCCTCCTGCAGGACCTCGACCGCGCGGGCGCGGATCGCGTGCTTGCCGGTCGCGATCCCGTTCGCCTTGATGGCCTCTTCCACCTGGAAGCCGATCGACCAGAGCGGGTTGAGGTTCGACATCGGGTCCTGGGGGACGTAGCCGATCTCCTTCCCGCGGATCTCCGACATCTCCTTGTCGCTCAGCCCGACGAGCTCGCGCCCGTTGAACTTGATCGACCCGCCGGTGACCTGGCCGGTGCCGGGCAGGAGCTTGATGATCGACTGCGCGCTGGTCGACTTGCCGGACCCGGACTCGCCGACGATCGCGAGCCGTTCGCCCTGCTCGAGGGTGAAGCTCGCGCCGCGGACCGCCTGGACGAAGCCGTTCTGGGTCTTGAAGCCGACCTCGAGGTCGGTGATCTCGAGCAGGGGCGCGCCGGTGCCGCCGGTACGGCTGGCGTTCGGCTGGGTCAGAGTCTCGCTCATCGGCGGGCCCTCGCCTTCGGGTCGAGTGCGTCGCGGACCACGTCACCGAGGAGGAGGAACGAGAGCACGGTGATGGACAGTGCGGCCGACGGCCAGAAGATCGTCGAGGGCGCGGTGCGGATCGACGCCTGCGCGTTGCCGATGTCCTGGCCCCAGCTGAGCGCCGAGTCGGGCAGGCCGATGCCGAGGAAGGACAGGGTCGCCTCGGCCACGATGAACGTGCCGAGCGACACGGTCGCGACGACGATGACCGGCGCGAGCGAGTTCGGCACCACGTGCCGGACCAGCGTCGTGAAGCGGCTCACGCCGAGCGCCGCCGAGGCGGTGACGTAGTCGGACTGCTTCGCGCTGAGCACCGCGCCGCGCATGATGCGGGCGATCTGCGGCCAGGCGAACACGGCCAGGACGAGCGACACCGTCAGGGCGTTCCGCGCCGGGAGCACCGACATGATCACGATCGCGCCGAGCACGGTCGGGATCGAGAAGAAGATGTCACCGATGCGGGACACGATCGTGTCGAGCCAGCCGCCGAAGAAGCCGGCGAGTGCGCCGATCACGATGCCGACGACCGACACCAGGACCGTCGCCACGATGCCGACGATGAGCGAGTTGCGCGTGCCCCAGATGGTGCGGGCGTACACGTCGTTGCCCTGGCGGTTGAAGCCGAGGATGTGGCCGGGCTCGGACCCCTCGTTGCTCTTCGCCAGGTTCGCCGCGCGCGGGTCGACATGGGCGAAGAGGCCCGGGAAGAGCGCCACGAGGATGATCAGCAGGATGAGGACGGACGACACCCAGAACATCGGGCGGACCCGCATCGCGTCCCACGCGTCACTCCAGGTCGAACGGGTCTTCTCGTCCTCGTTGACCTGGTCGACCGCCTGGAGCGGGGTCTCCTCGATCGGGGCGACGTAGTGGGTCGCCGAGCGGGGTTCGGTGTTACTTGGCATAGCGGATCCTCGGGTCCAGGACGGCGTAGAGCAGGTCGACCAGGAGGTTGGCGAGCATGAAGATGATGACCATCACGGCGACGAACGACACGACGGTCGGGCCCTCACCGAGCTTGACGGCCTGGAACACCGTGCCACCCACACCGTGGATGTTGAAGATGCCCTCGGTGACGACCGCGCCGACCATCAGGTTGCCGATGTCGACACCCAGGTAGGTCACCACGGGGATGAGCGAGTTGCGGAAGATGTGCACGCCCACGACCCGGCGTCGCGCCAGACCCTTGGCCGTCGCGGTCCGCACGAAGTCGGCCGACATGTTCTCGGCGACGCTCGCGCGGGTGAGCCGGACGATGTACGCGAACGACACCGTCGCCAGCACGATCGCCGGCAGCACGAGCTCGGACCACGGCGCCTGGCTCGACACCGTCACCCGGAACAGCCCGAGGTTGATGCCGAAGACGTACTGCAGCAGGAAGCCGACGACGAACGTCGGGACCGAGATGAGCAGGAGGCTGACGACCAGGGCGGTCGCGTCGAAGAGCTTGCCCTTGCGGAGGCCGGCGATGACACCGACGACGATGCCGGCGATCGACTCGAACAGCAGGGACAGGATCGCCAGACGTGCCGTGATCGGGAACGCCTGCGCGAGCTGCGAGCTGACCGGCAGACCCGAGTAGGTCAGACCGAGGTCGCCGCGGAACACGCCGCCGATCCAGAGGAGGTACTGGATGATGAACGGCTTGTCGAGGTTGTACTGCTGACGCAGCTGCTCGATGACCTGCGGGGACGGCTGACGATCGCCGAACAGGGCGGCGATCGGGTCACCCGGCAGGGAGAACACCATGAAGTAGATGAGGAACGTGGCCCCGAAGAACACGGGGATGAGTTGCAGGAGGCGCTTGCCGAGGTACCAGGCCATCAGATCCCTGCCTGGTTCGGGACGCGCATGTCGTTCAGGTTCATGTCGTGAGGGGTGGACGGTCCGCGGGTCGGCACGGGTGTCCGGTGCGGGCGGCGGCGCCCGCGGTGGTGGGGGAAGGTGTTGCCGCCGTGGTACGGGGGTTCGGGAGCCTGGTGGGCCCCCGAACCCCCGTCCGGTGGTCGCGGAGCAGGATACCCGTCCGCGATGTGTCTCACGAGGAGACTGGTGTTACTTCTTGACCTCGACGTCGTAGTACAGCGGCACCGAGTTCCAGCCGAACTTCACGTTCGACACGTTGTCCGCGTTCCAGACGCCGGTGACGTTGGAGTACCACAGCGGGATCTCCGGGAGGTCCTTGAACAGGAGCTCCTGCGCCTGGTCGAAGTACTTGTTGCCCTCTTCGACGGTCGCGGCCGAGCGGCCCTTCGCAAGAAGGTCGTTGTACTCGGTCGAGTCGTAGCGCGAGTAGTTGCTCGACGAACCGTCACCCATGGTCGGGCCGAGGAAGTTGTACAGCGACGGGTAGTCCGCCTGCCAACCGGTCCGGCTGCCGCCCGTGAGCTTGTTGTCCGTCTGGACCGCGAGCGCCTCGGCGAAGGTCGGGTACGCCTTGCCCTCGGCCTTGATGCCGAGCGTGCTCGAGATCGAGTTGGTCACCGCGGTGACCCAGGCCTGGTGGCCGCCGTCGGCGTTGTACGCGATGGTGAGGGTGTCGTTGTACTTCGAGATCTTGTCGGCCTCGGCCCACAGCTCCTTGGCCTTCGACTTGTCGTAGGTCAGGACGTCCGAACCGTCGAGGTCGTCGTTCCAGCCGGCGATCACCGGGGAGGTGAAGTCCTTGGCCGGGGTGCGCGTGCCTTCGAAGATCTTGTCGGTGATCTGCTTGCGGTTGATCGACAGCGAGATCGCTTCGCGACGGAGCTTGCCCTCTTCACCCTTCCAGTGGTCGAGGTAGTAGGGCAGGTAGATCGCCTGGAAGATCGCGGCGGCCTGGTTCACGTTCGAGTCCGGGAAGTCGGACTTGTAGGTCGCGAAGGCGCTGTCCGGCACGGCGTCGAGGACGTCGAGGTTGCCGCCCTGGGCGTCGGAGTACGCGGTGTCCTGCGAGGTGTAGAACGTGACCGTCAGACCGCCGTTCTTCGGCTTGCGCTTGCCGACGTAGTCCTTGTTGGTGACCAGCTTGATCGACTGGTTGTGCGTCCACGCACCCTTGCCGTCGAGCTTGTACGGGCCGTTGCCGATCGGGTCCTCACCGAAGGCCTTGGTGTCCTTGTAGAACGCCGAGGGCAGCGGCACGAACGCCGAGTAGCCGAGCGACAGCGGGAAGTCCGACTGCGCCGACTTGAGGGTGACGGTGAACTCGTCGTCGCTCTTGACCTTGAGGCCGGTGAGCTCCGAGTCCTTCGTCGCGTCGTAGCCCTCGATGTTCTCGAAGAAGTAGCTCGCGCCCTGCTTGTTCGAGAACTGGGCGGCCCAGTTCCACGCCTTCGTGAACGACTCGGCCGTGACCTTCTCGCCGTTCGTGAAGGTGTAGTTCGTGTTCAGCTTGATGTCGAACGTCTTCGAGTCATCGGTGTCGATGCTCTTCGCGACCTCGTTGACCGGCTTGCCCTTGGCGTCGTACGACACCAGGCCTTCGAAGACCGAGTCGATGATCTTGCCGCCGCCGACCTCGGTGGTGTTCGAGGGGATGAGCGGGTTCTGGGGCTCGTTGCCGTTGGTGGTGACGATGCCCGACGCGTTCGTCGAGCTCGACTTGTCACCGCCGCTGCTGCTGTTGCTGGAGCAGCCGGCCAGGGCGATTGCTGTGGCCCCGAGCACGGCGAGGGCTGCGAGCCCAGCGCGCTTCTTGATCAAGATTCCTCCTGGTGCATGGGACGCGGCGAGGCGCACGGGTGCCCCCTCGCCACGTTTGACCTTTGCACTGTAGGCAGTGCGGGGAGCGCTCACCAAGCCCAGAGGAGATCGGTTACAAATCGGAAACCAAGTTGCACGATCCTTGCGAGAGGATGCAAGATTCGGGCGGATCGCGGACGCCCGGGCGAGTTTGTTGCAACCGCATCGAGATGCTTGCATCGACGCACAACTCTGTGCAAGTCGGCATGCAGCGGGGCGCCACGGCGACGCGCCCGGACGGCGGGCGTGCCACCCCGGCACGGCGGTCTGCGCGACCACGGGACGGCGGCGTGCACGCTCCCGGGACGGCAGTGTGCCCCGCCCGGCAGGCCGGACGGGGCACACGGTACTCGGACTCGCGGTCAGGCGAACGCCTCGACCGGCGGGCAGGCGCACACGAGGTTGCGGTCGCCGTACGCCTGGTCGATGCGGCGCACCGGCGGCCAGTACTTCCGTGCGCTGATGCCGGGCAGCGGGTACACCGCCTGCTCCCGCGTGTACGCGTGCGTCCACTCCCCCGAGATCACCGAGGACGCCGTGTGCGGCGCGTGCACGAGCGGGTTGTCGTCGGCCGGCCACTCGCCGCGTTCGACGGCCGAGGCCTCGGCACGGATGGCGAGCATCGCGTCGACGAAGCGGTCGAGCTCGGCGAGGTCCTCGCTCTCGGTCGGCTCGACCATGAGCGTGCCCGCGACCGGGAACGACATCGTCGGGGCGTGGAAACCGTAGTCGACCAGACGCTTCGCGACGTCGTCGACCGTGATGCCGGTCGTGTCGCGCAGCGGGCGGAGGTCGAGGATGCACTCGTGCGCGACGAGCCCGGACTCGCCCGTGTAGAGCACCGGGAAGGCGTCGCGCAGACGGGCGGCGACGTAGTTCGCGCCGAGCACGGCGGCCTCGGTCGCACGCGTGAGTCCCTCGAGCCCCATCATCCGGACGTAGGTCCACGTGATGGGCAGGATGCTCGGGCTGCCGTACGGCGCCGCGCTGACCGGTCCGCCGGCGTGCGCGTCCCGCCCGGACCCCGGCTCCGCCACCGAGCCCGTGCGGCGGTCGGCGTCCTGCGCGAACGGGTGCCCGGGCAGGAACGGCGCGAGGTGCGACTTCGCCGCGACCGGTCCGACACCGGGACCGCCACCGCCGTGCGGGATGCAGAACGTCTTGTGCAGGTTGAGGTGCGAGACGTCCCCGCCGAAGTCGCCGAAGCGGGCGTGACCGAGCAGCGCGTTGAGGTTCGCGCCGTCGACGTAGACCTGGCCGCCGGCGTCGTGCACGGCGGCGCAGATCTCGCGGATGTCGTGCTCGTAGACGCCGTGCGTGGACGGGTACGTGATCATCAGCGCGGCGAGCCGGTCGCCGTGCTGCGCGGTCTTCGCGCGGAGGTCGTCGAGGTCGACGTTGCCGTTCTCGTCGCACGCGACCACGACGACCTGCATGCCGGCGAGGACCGCCGACGCGGCGTTCGTGCCGTGGGCGCTCGACGGGATGAGGCAGACGGTGCGGGCGTCGTCGCCGCGGGACCGGTGGTACCCGCGGATCGCCAGCAGCCCCGCGAGCTCCCCCTGGCTGCCGGCGTTCGGCTGCAGGGAGACGGTGTCGTACCCCGTGACCTCGGCCAGCCAGGACTCGAGGTCGCCGATCATGTCGAGGTAGCCCACGACGTCCTCGCGCGGGGCGAACGGGTGCACGTTCGCGAACTCCGGCCAGGTGACCGCGGCCATCTCGGTGGCGGCGTTGAGCTTCATCGTGCAGCTGCCGAGCGGGATCATGCCGCGGTCGAGCGCGTAGTCCTTGTCGGCGAGGTGCTTCAGGTACCGCATCATCCGCGTCTCGCTCCGGTGCGCGCTGAACACCGGGTGCGTCAGGTACTCGCTGGTGCGCCGGAGGGCGTCCGGGAGGCCCGTGGCCGCGTCCCGCACGGCCGTCTCGGTCGCCGGGACGGTCTGGTCCACGGCCCCGAACACGACGGCGAGCGCCGTCACGTCGTCCGGCGTCGTCGTCTCGTCGACGGACAGCTGGAAGGTGTCGGCGTCGACGAGGTGCAGCAGGCGGTCCGCGTCGCGGGCCGCGGCGACGAGCGCCTCGGCGCGTCCGGGGGCGCGGAGCGTGAGCGTGTCGAAGAACGCGTCGTGCACGACCTCGAGCCCGGCGTCACGGGCGACCGCGGCGAGCGCCGAGGTCGTCCGGGCGACGCGGTCGGCGATGAAGCGGAGGCCCTCCGGCCCGTGGTACACGGCGTACATCGAGGCCATGACGGCGAGCAGGACCTGCGCGGTGCAGATGTTGCTCGTCGCCTTCTCGCGGCGGATGTGCTGCTCGCGGGTCTGCAGGCTGAGGCGGTACGCCATCTGCCCGTCGGCGTCGAAGGACACCCCGACGAGTCGGCCGGGGAGCTGGCGCTCGAGCCCGGCCCGGACGGCGAGGTAGCCGGCGTGCGGGCCACCGAAGCCGAGCGGGACGCCGAAGCGCTGGCTCGTGCCGACGGCGACGTCGGCACCGAGGTCACCGGGGCTGGCGAGGAGGGTCATGGCGAGGAGGTCGGCCGCGACGACCGCGATGCCGCCGCCGGCGTGCACGCGCTCGATCGTGGTGGACGGGTCGACGATCCGACCGGACGCGCCGGGGTACTGGACGATCACGCCGAAGGCGCCGTCGAGCTGTTCGTCGCTCGGTCCGGCGACGGGGTCGAACCCGCGCAGCGTGATGCCGACGGCGTCCGCGCGGTGGTCGAGGAGTGCACGGGTCTGCGGGAGCAGGTCGTCGTCGACGAGGAACGCGTCGCCCTTCACCTTCGATGCACGGCGGGCGAGGAGCATGCCCTCGACCACGGCGGTGCCCTCGTCGAGCATCGAGGCGCCGGCGGTGGCCATGCCCGTCAGGTCCGAGACCATCGTCTGGAAGTTGATCAGCGCCTCGAGCCGGCCCTGCGAGATCTCGGGCTGGTACGGCGTGTAGGCCGTGTACCAGCTCGGGTTCTCGAGGACGTTCCGCTGGATGACCGCGGGGGTGTGGGTGCCGTGGTAGCCGAGGCCGATCATCGCGCGGCGGACCGTGTTGCGGGCGGCCTTGGCGCGGAGCTCGGCGAGCGCTTCGGTCTCACCGACGGCGGCGGGGATGGTCGAGTCGACGGTCGGCGCCGCGTGGATCGACTCCGGGATCGCGGCGCGGACGAGGGCGTCGAGCGAGGGCTGCCCGACGGTGTCGAGCATCGTCCGCTGGTCGGCCGGGGTCGTCCCGATGTGCCGGTCGGCGAAGGACGTCTGCAGGTTCTGGAGGTCGCCGGTCATGCGAGGGACGCCCGGTACGCGTCGTGGTCCATGAGGTCCTCGGGGAAGGAGGTGCCCTCCACCTTGATCTTGACGAGCCAGCCGGCGCCGAACGGGTCCTGGTTGACGGTGTCGGGGGCGTCGACGACGGCGTCGTTGATCGCCACGACCTCGCCCTCGATCGGGGCGAAGAGCTCGCCGACGCTCTTGGTGGACTCGATCTCGCCGATCTGCTCGCCCGCGGTGGTTGCGGTGCCGACGGCCGGGAGCTCGACGAAGACGACGTCACCCAGCTGTTCGGCTGCGTGGTCGGTGATGCCGACGGTGACGGTGTCGCCCTCGACGAGCAGCCACTCGTGGTCGGCCGTGTACTGGAGTGCGGTCTGGTCGGTCATTGCATCAGCCTTTCGAGGCGCGGCGGTAGAAGGGGAACGCGGTGACGGTGCTGGGGATGGCCGTGCCCCGCACGTCGATGTGGAGGACCTGTCCCTCGGTGGCGAGGGCCGGGTCGACGAAGGCCATGGCGACGGGGTGGCCGAGCGTCGGTGACAGCGCACCGGACGTCACGGTGCCGACGACCTCGCCCTCGTGGACGATGTCGTAGCCGGCACGCGGGGCTCGGCGGCCCTCGGTGACCAGGCCGACGAGCACGCGGGCGTCGTCCGACGGGGTGACGCCGGTGGCACCGACGAAGTCGCCGTCCTTGGCCACGACCCGGCCGAGGCCGGCCTGGGCGGGACGGACGTCGGTGCCGAGCTCGTGCCCGTAGAGCGGCATGCCCGCCTCGAGCCGGAGGGTGTCGCGGGCGGCGAGCCCTGCGGGGACGACCCCGCGGTCGGCGCCGGCCTCGAGCAGGGCGTCCCAGAGCGCTCCGGCGACGGACGGGTCGCTGTAGACCTCGAAGCCGTCCTCGCCGGTGTAGCCGGTGCGGGCGACGAGGACCTCGGCACCGTCGAACACCGCGTGCAGCGCCCGGTAGTACCCGAGCTCGTCGAGGGGGCTCTCCGGCTGGAGCCGGTCGGCGACGACGAGCGCGTCGAGCGTCCCCGCAGCTGCCGGGCCCTGGATCGCGACGAGCGCGGTGGTGTCCGAGTCGTCCGACACCTCGACGTCGAAGCCGTCGGCACGTGCGGTCAGGGCGTCCACCGCGACCTGCCGGTTCGACGCGTTCGCGACGACCAGGAAGACGTCCTCGTCGGTGCGGTAGACGACGAGGTCGTCGAGGATCCCGCCGTCCTCGGCGAGCAGGAGCGAGTACTTCGCCCGCCCGACCGGCATCGCGCCGAAGGACCCGGCGAGGGCGTGGTCGAGGAAGGCGACGGCCGCGTCACCGGTCACCCCGATCTCGGCCATGTGCGAGAGGTCGAAGACGCCGGCGGCCTCACGCACGGCATGGTGCTCGGCGAGGTCGGACGAGTACCGGACGGGCATCCGGTACCCGGCGAAGTCGGTGAAGGTGGCACCGGCCGCCTCGTGGGCGGGTTCCAGCGGCGACGAGCGCAGTGGGGACGTTGGCATGAACGGAGTTCTCCTGGCATCGGCAGGACCCGACGACCGTCGTCGGGCGGAACTCCCCCTCTGTCATGGGCCTGAGAGTTTCACCGCGGCCCGTGAGGTCCGGCGGCTTTCACCGTGGGCGAGCCACGGACCGACCCGGTGGGGGCTTCGTGGCTGCTTTTCAGAGTGGCCTGTCCGCTGCGGTGTGGGACCTGAGAGATTGTCGGGGGGATTGCTCCTTCGGTGCCGTGCAGGGTGCCCAGGGCACCGCACGACGTCTCCCGCGACGGATGAACGGCCGGTCTTCAGTTGTCCGGGCCGATCATACCGACCCCGCGTTTCGGGCATGTGTCGGATCCAGGGGTTCGACATCTCGTAGAATGCGCGGATGGCAGGTCAGCGATCACGCCCCAGGGGGCAGCTCGAGCAGGCGGTGCTCGACGCACTGTGGTCGGCGGACGGCGGGCTCAGCGCACGCCAGGTCCTCGACGCCTTCCCGGAGCCCCGGCCCGCGTTGACGACCGTGCTCACCGTGCTCGACCGGCTCGGTCGCAAGGGGCAGGTGGAACGGCAGCAGCACGACGACGCCCCGCTCACCTTCCGTGCGACGAACAGCAGGGAGGAGCAGACCGCCTCGCTCATGTCGAACGCCCTCGCCGCCGCGACCGACCGCGAAGCCGCCCTGCTGCAGTTCACCGGCTCGCTCGCCTCCGACGACCTCGACGTCATCCGCCGCGCCCTCGACGCCCGAGCCCGTTCCTGACGGTCCCGCTGTCGTGGTCGTCTCCGGAGTCGTCCTCATCGCGCTCGCCCTCGCGGTGGTGGTCCTCGCGCCCCGGGTGCTGACCCGCTCCGCGTGGACGATCGACCGGCCGCGCACCGCGCTGGTGTGCTGGTCGCTCGCCGTGCTGCTCGGGGTGGTGGGCTTCGTCGCCGGCATCACCCTCCTCGTCGTGGCGAACCGTCCGATCACCGACCCGCTCGGTCTCGGTGACTCCCCCACGCACGGCCTCAACGTCGGGGTCGCCCTGCTCGCCGTGCTCGCGTTCGTCGTCGCCGTGCGCGTCCGGCCGGGGCCCGAGCACGAGGCCGTGCGCGAGGCGATGCGCTCCGGTGCCGCGCCGCACCGCGAGATCGACGGCACGCCCGTGTCCGTCGTCGAGGCGGACCACGCGCTCGCCTGCGCCGTGCCGGGCCGGGCCGGTGGCGTGCTCGTGAGCACCGGGCTCGCGGACCGCCTGCGCACCGACGAGCTCGAAGCGGTGGTCGCCCACGAACGCGCCCACCTCACCCAGCACCACGCGGTCGCGGTCGCCATCGCGGAGTCGATCGAGCGTGCGGTGCCGTGGGTACCCGGCGCGCGCGCCATGGCGCGGTCGACGCGCGTCCTCGTGGAGTTCGCCGCCGACGACGCCGCGGCCCGACGCGTCGGACGCGACGCGCTGCGTCGAGCGGTGCTGGTGGCGGACGCGACGAGCGCGCTCGGGGCGATCCGCGCCTCCCGTCTGGGGTCCTGACGCGTGTCGGTGGCGAGGCATATGGTGGTCGCACCGTGAAGCCACTGACCGAAGCAGACATCCGTTCGTCGTTCGTCAACGCCACCCCGGACGAACTCGCCCAGCTGCCCATCCCGGGTCTCCACGAGATGCTGTGGGACGAGCGCGAGTTCCTCGGGTGGCGCGACCCGCAGGCCGCTCGTCGCGGCTACATCGTGTCGTGGATCGACGACCGACCCGTCGGGATCGTCGTGCGGTCGGCCGGCGGATCACTGCGCGCGGGCATCGCAGCGATGTGCTCGTTCTGCCACTCCCCGCAGCCGGCGACGCAGGTGCGCCTGTTCTCCGCCGCCCGCGCAGGCGAGTCCGGACGGAACGGCAACACCATCGGCTCCTACATCTGCGAGGACCTCGGCTGCTCCATGCTGATCCGGACGGCACCGCCGCACCTCAACCCTCCGGCGACGATCGCGATGCGCGGCGAAGCGCTCCTGCAGCGGGTGCGGAACTTCACCGAGGACGTCGCGAAGACCGCGTGAGCCGGTTCAGCACCGCCCGGTGGGCCGTCGTCGAGGAACTCGGTGACGGCCGGTGGCGGCTGACCCTGCACGACGAGGCCGACGACGAACTCGGTGCGATCGGACTCGGTGTCGAGGGTCCGTGGGACCCGGACGTCGAACCGCACGTGGGCTTCGTGCTCGCCCAGCTCGGGCTGACCCTGCGCGGCGCGCGGCCCTGGCGGGTGGACGAGCTCGGGGACCAGCGGGCGCCGGTGCTACCGCTGGCGTGACCGGCGCCGCAGCAGTCACTCCGCCGCGGCGACGAAGTTCCGCAGGATCTCGCGGTCGTCGTCGGCGCGGGCGGCCCAGACGAGCTCACTCCGGTGCTCGTCCGCCTCGAGCGGCAGCAGCACGACCGTGTCCGGAGCGGCGAGGGTCGCGCTCTCCGGTGCGACCGTGACCCCGAGGCCCGCTCCCACGAGGTGCAGCACGGTGGCCCAGGTGGTGGCCTCCTGCACGACCACGGGTCGCCTGGCGCCCGACACCACCGGCGCGAGGTTCCGTTCGGTGGCGACCGAGCCGGCCTCGGCCGGGAAGAACACGAACGGGTCGTCGAGCAGCTCCGGGCCCCGGATCGACGACCGCGCGGCGAGGCGGTGCCCGCTCGGGACCGCCGCCACGAACCGCTCGCTGCGGAACGGCAGGAAACGCACCCCCGGGTCGGGATCGGGGTCGCGCAGGACGGCGAGGTCGAGTTCCCCGCGGACGATCCGGGCGAGCAGCGTCGACGAGTAGCCCTCGGTGAGTTCCACGCGGACGAGGGGGTAGCGCTCCCGGAACACCTGGACACGCTCGATGGGGCCGAGCGGCAGGGCGGAGACGACGAACCCGACGTCGAGGCGACCGGCCTCGCCGCGACCGACCCGGACGGTCTCGTCGAGGTCCCGGCGCGCCTGGGCCAGGAGCGATCGCGCGCGACCCTGCAGCGACCGGCCCGCCGCGGTGAGGGCCACGCTGCGACTCGTCCGGGCGAAGAGGTCGACGCCGAGCGCCTGCTCCGTCCGCCGGATCTGCTGCGACAGCGCGGGCTGGGCGATCCGGAGCGCTCGGGCGGCCCGGCCGAAGTGCAGCTCGTCGGCCACGGCGAGGAAGGCGCGCAGCTGGCGGAGGTCGACCTCGGGTTCCCCATCCATGCACTGAGCGTATCGATCGACACGAACGAGTATTGGACGGCACTCGGCCCGAGTCCGAGGATGGGTCCATGCCCGATGCGACCACCGACGCCGTCCTCATCACCGACATCGCCTCCGCCGCCGACGCCGAGGCGTTCCGTGTCCTCAACGAGGCGTGGATCAGCCGGTTCTTCACGCTCGAGGACGAGGACCGGAAGCTCCTGGGCGACCCGCTCGGGCAGATCGTCGAGCCCGGTGGCGCGGCCTTCGTCGCACGGCTCGGATCGGACGGGCCGGTCATCGGCTGCGTCGGCATCGCGCCCGTCGGGCCCGGGGTGTTCGAGCTGGTCAAGATGGCCGTCTCGCCCGAACACCAGGGGCACGGCACCGGCCGGAAGCTCATCGCCGCGGCGCTCGAACGTGCCCGGGCGATCGGTGCGCACCGGGTGGTGCTGGAGAGCAACGCGCAGCTGGCCAGCGCGGTGCACCTGTACGAGGCGTTCGGGTTCCGGCACCTCGGCCACGACGAGGTCGCGACGAGCCCCTACGCGCGCGCCGACGTCCACATGGCGCTCGACCTCTGACCCGCCGACCGGCGCGACCGAGCCGGCCGGCGCGACCGTCGCGTCCGGGCCGAGCGCCGCGTCCGGGCCGGCCGGCGCGTCCGGGCAGCCGGTACGCTCGCGGCATGGCGACACACGAGGTGCAGGCCGTCCGCGAGGGCGGCGCGTGGCAGGTGTTCATCGACGGGTTCCTGGTGACCGAGGTCACCCGGTGGCCGTCCGTCGGGTTCGTCGCCCGCGAGTGGATCGCGCTCACCGAAGAGGTGCCCGCGCGCGAGGTCGACATCACGATCCGCGTGGTCGGCCGCAACCAGTACGTGGCCTGACGTCCCCCGTCAGCGAGCAGCTGCGACGAGCTGCTGCGCCCGTTGGTGCGACACGTGGAGCAGCGGGCCGATCTCCCGCACGGTGAGCCCGGACTCGTGGAGGACCAACGCCGCAGCTGCGGTCTCCCTCGCCGCCTCGACGCGCGCACGCTCGGATTCCTCCCGAAGCGCCCGGGCACGGTCCAGGTGTGCCTGCGCCGCTTCGGGCATCGCCACCTCGACGACGAGCTCGAACGACTCCGGATCACGGTCGTCGTTCATCAGCGAGAGCCAATCGCGAGCCATGAGCTCGATCTCGCGTTCGCGCTTTGCCTGCGTCCGGACGACCCCGTCGATCGAGATCACCCAGTACTTCGTGCCTCGTTCGGCTCGTACCGTGTGTCGGCTCATCGTCGGCCATCTCCTTGTCGTTCGCATTCGCGGAGGATGCTGCGCGCCGTCAGCTCCTCCACCTCTCGGTGTCTCGGGACGGCGATCGTGTTCGGACCGAACCGGAACAGGTCGTGACGCCCGCCGTGGCGCTGGAACACGAACCCGACACCCTGCTCGTCGGCTTTCCGAGCAAGCCGGCGGAGCAACTCCGTGCGCCTCACGGTAGTTGCCCAACTGTCGGTAGGCAACTCTGTCTAGTTCCGTTGGACAAGCGAGATCCGTGTGGTCGCATGCACCGACCGTGACGGGCCACGGACCGCTGCGCCGGAGCAGCGACACCACCGGTGGACAGTTGTGGCCAGCGGGGCGCTGTGGAGGAATGTCTGGGCACGGGCCGACGCCGCGCGCTGCGACCGTCTGCGCGACCTGCACGGACCGTTCGTGGCGTCCTCGGCTCGCCGCCTCATCGAGGTGCGCCGGACCGAGCAGCCGACCCGCGCCTCCAGGGCGACGGCAACAGCCGACAGCCGACAGCCGACAGCCGACAGCCGACAGCCGACGGCTCACACCCGCCCGCCGCTCACGCGACGTGCCAGACCAACCCCTCCTGCGCACTCGACGGGTAGGCCGCGGCGATCCGCAGCACCGCCTCGCGCAGCGTGTCCGGCGAGCACGCGAGGTTCAGCCGCGCGAAGCCGCGCCCCTGCGACCCGAAGCCGAGTCCGGAGTTGAGCGCGACGTAGGCGTGCTCCCGGAGTGGCACCGCCGGGTCGTCGCCCAGCCCGATGCCGCGGAAGTCGAGCCATGCCAGGTAGCCCGCTCGCGGTCGGGTGTACACGACGCCGGGCAGGTGTTCGGCGAGCAGGGAGCCGAGCAGTCGCTCGTTCGCGACGATCCGGGCGACCACGTCGTCGAGCCAGTCCGTCGCCAGGCTGAACGCCGCGAGGTTCGCGTGCAGCCCGAGGATGCTCGTGCGGCAGGCGACCTCCTCCCACAGCGTGTCGAGGAGCGCTGCCGTCCGCGCGTCCCCGGCGACGATGATCGAGCACTTCACGCCGGCGAGGTTCCAGCCCTTGCTCGCACTCGTGACGCAGATGCTCCGCGCACCGGCGGGTTCGGCGACCGCTGCGAACGGGGTGAACCGGACGCCGGGGTGCGTCAGCGGTGCGTGGATCTCGTCGCTGATGACGAGGACGTCGTACCGTGCGGCCAGTTCGGCGAGCGCCACCAGGTCGTCGTGGTCGTGCACGAGGCCGACGGGGTTGTGCGGGTTGCAGAGCAGGAAGACGCGGACACCGTCGGCGAAGGAGCGCTCGAGCGCCTCGAGGTCGAGCCGGTACACGCCCCACTGTTCGAGCAGGGGGACCTCGGCGACCTGACATCGGGCCTCTTCGACGAGCTCGAAGAACGGCGGGTACACCGGCGGGGTGATCGCCACGCGGCCACCGTCGGGCAGGGCGAGCCGCAGCGACTCGACGATCCCGACGCTGACGTCCGTGGCGAGGTAGACCCGGGCCGGGTCGACGTCCCAGTCCCACCGGTCCTTCGCGAACGCGGCGAACGCCGGTGCGAGCGGGCCGGGGCCGTCGAGGTAGCCCAGGTCGGACTGCTGCACCCGCTCGATGAGCGCCTGCCGGATCGCCGGCGCGACCTCGTGGTCCATCTCGGCGACGAACAGGGGCAGCACGTCGGGCGCGTACCGCGTCCACTTGATGCTCGTGCGGACCCCTCGGAGCGTGCCGACCGGGTCCTCCTCGTCGTACGCCATGCGTCCCAGCATGCATCGGACTGGAGGCGCGGCGCGAGTCCGGCCGTCATCCTGCGTCGCGCGGGCGCCGCGCTGCGGCCGGGGGCCGGCGCTGCGGCCGGGGGTCGGCGTGGCGGCCGGGGGCCGGATCGCATCGTGAGCAGAAGTGGTCGGGTTGCCTGCGCCGACCCGACCACTTCTGCTCACCAGATGCGCGTCACGCCCTCGGCTCGGGCTCGACCGCCAGCCAGAGCTCGGCATCCGCGCTACGACCGTCGGGGGCGAGCCGGACACGAGCGATCTCCGGCGCCGCCACGAGACGGTAGGGGTTGGCGGGCAGCCACTCCCCGAACGCCTGCGGCCACAGCGCCTGGATCGCTCCGGGCACCGATCCCGAGCCGGAGAACACCACCCACGTCGCTGCCGGCACCTCGATGACGTCGAGGCCCGGTGCGCTCTCGACCGAGGTGGCGGCGACGACGGAGTAGCGGAGTCGACTGCCGTCCGCGCGACCCTCGGTGAACGCATCGGACACCGAGAGCACGCCCGACGGCTCCTGGTCGGACAGCCCGGCGATGCGCGCTCGGTCCTCCGGCGTGATGCTGCGTTCGAACGCCTGGATCGCGTCGTTCGGCCCCTCGTACACGAGCGGGACACGGGTCGAGCGTCCGATGAGACGGAAGGCGGGTTTCTGGACGAGGCGGTACTGCACGGGAGTGCTCCCTTCGACGGTGAGACGGAAGGACAGCCGACCCTGCGACCGGAGGACGGCGCCGGGCTCGCGCGCCTCCTGTGGCCCGATGCCGTGCACGGCTCGGAACGCCCGCCCGAACGCATCGGCCGAGCCGTACCCGAAGCGCGCGGCGACGTCCGAGACGGTCGTCGTCCCCGAGGCGATGACGGCGGCAGCGAGCGTCATCCGGCGACGCCGGACGTAGTCGGAGAGCGGCATGCCGGCGAGCGCGGAGAACACCCGCCGGAAGTGGTACTCGCTCGTCCCGGTGATGCGCGCGAGCTCGTCCACGGCGAGCACCGTGTCGTCCGGGCCGCCGTCGAGGTGTTCCTCGACCGCGGCGATCGCCTCGTTCCAACGCTCCATGTCGGTGTCCTTCCTGGTGGTGTCCTCGACGCTACGGTGACGTCGCGCGACGGACACGATGATCCCTGCCCGGGTTGGTCGGCCTACTGTCTGGGTCATGAGCACGAGCACCGCCGACAAGGCGACCACCCTCAAGCAGCTGCACGAAGCCCCGGAGATCCTCCGGGTCGTCAACGTCTGGGACGCGATCAGCGCGAAGGTCGTCAGCGACCTGCCGGAGACGAAGGCGATCGCCACCGCCGGGCACTCCATCGCCGCCTCGCACGGGTACGAGGACGGCGGGATGCCGCTCGACGTCGCCCTCGCCGGGGCGGCGACCGTCGCCGCCGCCACGGACCTGCCCGTCACGGCGGACCTCGACGACGGCTACGCGGACCCGGCCGAGACGATCCGGCGCGCGATCGCTGCGGGGATCGTCGGCGCGAACGTCGAGGACCGCCTGCGTCCCTTCGACGAGGCCGTCGCCCGCGTCGCCGCCATCACCGCCGCCGCCCAGGCCGAGGGCATCGACTTCCAGCTCAACGCCCGTACCGACGCCATCGCCCGCGGTGGGGACCGTCCGATCGAGGAGAGCATCGCGGACGCCATCGCCCGCGGCAAGGCGTTCCTCGACAACGGTGCCGCGCTCGTGTTCGTGCCGGGAGCCGTCCAGCGGGACGTCGTCGAGCAGCTCGTCGCCGGCCTCGGCCGCGGCAAGCTGTCCGTGATCGGCCTGCCCGGCGCCCTGCCCGCCGCCGAGTACGAAGCCCTCGGGGTGGCCCGCATCTCCTACGGGCCGCTCACCCAGCGCGTCGCGCTGCGCGCGCTCCGCGACCTGGCGACCGACCTGTACGGCGGTGGCGTCGTGCCGGAGGACACCCCGACCCTGAACTGAAGCAACAGGCGGACGGGAGGCGCGGTGCCGGCTGGCACCGCGCCTCCCGTCCGTCGGCCGGTCGCCTCCGCTAGCGTCGTGCCATGACCCTGGACGTCGACGCACTGCTCGCACCGCCCTCCCCCGTGGCCGCGCGGGCGCTCGACGTCGTGCGGGCGTGGTCCTCACCGGCGCTGGTGAACCACTGCCTGCGCTCGTGGGCCTGGGCCGTGCTCCTCGCGGAGTCCGACGGGTACGAGCCGGACCGTGAGCTCCTCTTCGTCGCGACGATGCTGCACGACCTCGGTGTGACGCCCTCGTTCGACGCCCACTCCGTCCCGTTCGAGGAGGCGGGCGGTGCCGTCGGCAGCGTCTTCGCACGCGGTGCCGGATGGGACGCGCTCCGTGCCCGTCGCGTCGGCGAGGTGATCGAGCGGCACATGTGGACGTCGGTCGACCCCTTGCTCGACGTCGAGGGGCACCTGCTCGAGGTCGCGACCTCGCTCGACGTCTCCGGGGCCGGGTTCTCCCGCTGGAAGGCATCGGACCTCCGCGCCGTCACCGCGGCCGTCCCCCGCCTCGACTTCTCCGAGGCGTTCGACGGGCTGGTCCACGAGCAGGCCGGTCGAGAGCCGTCCTCGTCCGCCGCCCGCCTGGACGGCTCGGGCAACGTGGCGGCCGGCGGCACCCGCTGGCGATCGTTCCTGGACAATCCGTCCGCCATCCACTAGTCTGTTCACTTGGTGCACTGCAGCGAACCCATCTGACTCGCGCACACCGACCCGTCTCGAAGCCGACTCACCCGAGTCGCATTCCCGCGAGACCCCGCTCGATCCGAACGGACGAGCTGCACGTCGAAGCTCGACGTGCGCGCCCCGCACTCGATGCGTCGCGCCGGACTCAGCCGTCCGCCGACACCGAGTCGCCCTGGCGCCGAACGACCAGGAAGTACCGCAACACCATGACCAGCAACGAACGCATCACCATCATCGGCACCGCCCTCGCGGCGCCGACCGTCTCCCCCGACCGCATCGCCGAGTTCGGGGTCCGCGACGAGCACTCGCAGCGCGAGTACCTCGTCCGCATCCCGGCCGACGACCTCGGTCTCTTCATCACCCGTGGCGCCCGCGTCGACATCGACGGCGAGGCCGGCTGGACCGTGCCCGGTCGCTCATGGCGCGGCGAGGCGAGCCGCACGCTCGTGCAGGCACAGTCCGTCCGCGGCGGCGAGCTCGCACTCGCAGCCTGACACCAGCGCCCCACCACACGAAGGCCGCCGAGCACTGCTCGGCGGCCTTCGTCGTACGCCCGGTCAGTCGGTGTCGTCCGCACCGGCGAACCGGTGCCCGCCATCGACGTCGACCGGGCGTTCGGTCCCCGCCCGCGTGGCAGCGTCACGCAACCGTCGGATGAAGTCGTGGTCCTCGGGTTCGAGCTCGTCGTCCGGTGCCGCACTCACGGTCAGCTCGCTCGCCGGCCCGACCAGCACCGTCGTCCGGGTCACCGAGCCGTCGTCGGCCACCGCCGGGATCGCAACGGTGTCCGTCCGAGCATTGGCACCGAGGACCGCCGCGTAGTCCGCGACCGCATCGGCGATCGCGTCGCCCGTGAGGATCCGGCTGCCGTCGTAGTGGATGTACTTCACGTTGCCTCCTAGCGTCCCGACGGTAGGAGGGCGTGATGCACGCGGGCCGGGCGAGCGCGTTCCGTGGCCAAACGAGGGGCGTTATAGTCGGGGGCTATAGGGAGGCGGCCATGCGGATCGAACGAGCGGCAGAACTCATCCGAGCAGCACGTGAGGATGTCGGACTGTCGCAGACCGACCTCGCGGCCGCTGCGCGGATGCAGCAGCCGACGATCTCCGCGTACGAGAGCGGTCGCAAGCGGCCGCGACCAGAGTCGCTGCAACGGATCTTGGCAGCCGCTCACACTCGGCCGAGCATCCCCCTCGCGATCTACGCCGACGACATCCTCGACGAAGCACAGCGATTCCACCTCGAGAACGTTCGGGTGTTCGGATCAGCCGTTCGTGGCGAGGACACCGAGTCCAGCGACATCGACCTGCTCGTGTCACTCACACCTGAGGCCTCGCTGTTCGACCTCGGTGGCTTCGCGCACGAGGTGGAGAGCATCACCGGCTTCTCGGTCGACATCTTGACCGATGATCTCGACGACGATGAGCACTTCCGTCATGTGCTCGCCGAGGCTGTTCCGCTGTGACGTCAGGTGAGCGCTTCTCCCCACAGCCGCGGCGGGGCCGGGCCTCGACGCCCGATGGTGAGCGATGGGCTTCGGTCGAGGCAGCCCTCCTCGATCTCCTCGCCGAGTGCTCGATGATCGTCGAACACGGACGCGAGGAGTTCGAGACGAAGCGGAGCCTCACCTACCGAGCAGCCGAGGCAGTGATCATCCACTTCGACGATCTCCTCAGACGGCTGCCGGCGGCCCGCGTCGAGAGGCTGCCCGCCGGATTGTCGCTCGCGGCGGTCCGCCGGACGCGGAACATCCTCTCGCACGACTACCGAAAGGCGCGAAAGGACATCGTGTGGGACGTCATCGAGCAACGGATCCCATCCGTCATCATCGCGCTCGTCGACTGATCGAGCGACTGCGGGTCAGTACTCGCCCTTGACGACGAAGTACGACCCGCGGATCGTCCCGGCGAGCTTCGACTTCTGCCGGGCGAACTTGAACCCGGACAGCTCGTCGGGCACCTCCATGCCGTCCGAGAGCTTGAAGCCGACCGCGCGCTTGCCGCCCGGCTCCAGCGTGTAGAGGACGTTCACGGCGAGCCCTGACTCGTAGAAGACGTGGGTCCAGCGGATCCCGTCGACGAAGGCCTCGGTGGCCTCGAGCGGCTTCGACGCGATGACCAGCCCGCGTTCGTCCTGCAGGACCTTCGTGACGTAGTCGACCAGGTCGGGGACGTCCTCGGCAGGGTGGGTCGTGAGGACGTGGTCGTACTTGTTCTTGAAGTAGCGGGCCTCGTTCGCCCGCAACCCGGCGAGTGCCTCCGCGACCGGCGAGGACTCCAACCCGACGGTGGACACGTGCTCGAAGTCGACGACGTACGACATGGGGCCTCCTGGTGCTGGACTCGAGGCCAAACTAGCGCGGCGACGTGGACGGAGTACGCGTCAGACGAGCTTCTCGAACACCATCGTCGCCTGGATCCGGTCGCCGCCCCCGAACCCCGTGCTGCCCGACGACGACGTGGTGATCGTGTGCAGCCGGTAGCCGAGCGCCGCCTGCGCGTTGATCGCACGCTCGAGTTCCGTGAGGTTCCCCGACCCAGTCCCGAAGAACTTCTCCTTGAGCACGACCTGCAGCACGACGTAGCTCATTCCCGCCGGAGCCGGTCGGGGCTGGCCGCCGGCCGAGGCCTCGGCCTGGATGCGGTCGATCAACCCGCCCACGCCGGGCGCGGGCGCTGCGGCGGGCTGCACCTGCTCCGTCCATGCGGCGCCGTCCCACCACCGCATCGTGCCGGAACCGTCGTCGTACCAACCCGCCTGTGCGTTCGTCATGATCCCGTCGATCAGTTGTTGAAGCGGAACTCCACCACGTCGCCGTCCTGCATGACGTAGTCCTTGCCCTCGATCCGGGCCTTGCCGTGCGCACGGGCCTCGGCGATGGAACCGGCGGTCATGAGGTCATCGAACGAGATGACCTCGGCCTTGATGAAGCCCTTCTCGAAGTCGGTGTGGATGACGCCGGCAGCCTGGGGAGCCTTCCACCCCTTGCCGATCGTCCACGCCCGGGCTTCCTTCGGACCGGCCGTCAGGTAGGTCTGCAGCCCGAGGGTGTCGAAGCCGATGCGGGCCAGCTGGTCGAGGCCGGACTCGGTCTGCCCGGTCGACTCGAGGAGTTCCGCGGCGTCGGCCGGGTCGAGCTCGATCAGCTCGGACTCCACCTGCGCGTCGAGGAAGACGGCCTGGGCGGGAGCGACGAGCGCGGCCAGCTCGGCCTTGCGCGACTCGTCGGTGAGGATCGCCTCGTCCACGTTGAAGACGAAGATGAACGGCTTGGCCGACAGCAGCCCGAGCTCGGCGATCGGTGCGAGGTCGATCGAGGTGGCGGACAGGAGCGTGCCCTGCTCGAGCGCTGCCTTGGCCTCGCGAGCGGTCTCGAGCACGATCGGCTCGGCCTGCTTGAGCTTCACGGTCTTCTCGTACCGCGGCAGCGCCTTCTCGATCGTCTCGAGGTCGGCGAGGATCAGCTCGGTGTTGATGACCTCGAGGTCGTCCTTCGGGGACACCTTGTTCGCCACGTGCACGACGTCGTCGTCGGTGAAGCCGCGGACGACCTGCGCGATGGCGTCGGCCTCGCGGATGTTGGCGAGGAACTTGTTGCCGAGCCCCTCGCCCTCGCTCGCGCCCTTGACGATGCCGGCGATGTCGACGAACGACACGGGGGCCGGCACGGTCTTCTCGGAGTTGAAGAGCGTCGCGAGCTGGTCCAGCCGCGGGTCCGGCAGGTTCACCACGCCGACGTTCGGCTCGATCGTCGCGAACGGGTAGTTCGCGGCGAGGACCTGGTTCTTGGTCAGGGCGTTGAACAGGGTCGACTTGCCGACGTTCGGGAGACCGACGATTCCGATGGTGAGTGCCACGGGAGGACAGCCTACCGGCGGCCGCCCGCCGGGGCCGACCCGCGCCTCCAGTCCCGCAACGCCGGGGCGGCTTCCAGCGATGTCGGCGCCGCGTGCGACCATCGGAGCCGTGCCGTTGAACTTCACCGCGATCGACTTCGAGACCGCGAACAGCTCGCCCGCCAGCGCCTGCTCGGTCGGACTCGTCAAGGTCCGAGCCGGCAGGGTCGTCGAGCGGGCGTCCTGGTTCATCCGGCCGCCGGTGGGGCACGACGCCTTCCTCGAGTGGAACACCCGGATCCACGGCATCGTCGCGTCGGACGTCGTCGGGGCGAAGTCGTGGGAGCAGCAGTACCCCGACATCGTCGCGTTCGCCGAGGGGGACGTGCTCGTGGCGCACAACGCCCGGTTCGACATGGGCGTGATCGCGGGCGGGTGCTCGGCGACGGGGATCGACCTCGCGGAACACCACTCGCTGTGCTCGCTGCAGGTCGCCCGCAAGACCTACACCCTCGACTCGTACCGGCTGCCGATGGCGGCACGGGCCGCCGGGTACGAGGGGTTCCAGCACCACGATGCCGCCGCCGATGCCGAGGCCTGCGCGGCGATCGTCGTGCACGCGGCCGGGCACCACGGCACGGACACGGTCGAGGCGCTGGGTGCCGCGGTCCGGGTCGCCATCGCGCCGGTGCGGGCACGAGCCGAGCAGCCGCGCACGGCTCCGCAGCCGCGGCTGTCGAACCGCCCGATGATCTTCGCCGACTGACCCTCCCCGCCGCGCCGTTCCGCCGCTACGCTCAGCGCATGGCCGCGACCACCACCATCGAGCGTGACGTCGTCATCGCCGCGCCGGCGTCGACGATCCTGCCGCACCTGGTCGACCTCCACCGGTGGGTGGACTGGTCGCCGTGGGAAGGCCGCGACCCTGAGCTGCACCGCGAGTACGGCGGGACACTCGGCGCGGTCGGCTCGACGTACGCGTGGAAGGGCAACCGCAAGGCCGGCAGCGGCGACATGGTCGTGCGGCGGGTCACCGCGGACGAGGTGGAGATCGGCCTGCGGTTCACGGCACCGTTCGCGTCGTCGAGCACCACCGCGTTCCGGCTCGACGAGGTCCCCGGCGGCACCCGTGTGGTGTGGACGATGACGAGCCCGGTGACGGTGATGTCGAGGATCGTCAACCTGGTGATGAACATGGAGCGGTTCATCGGCGGCGACTTCGAGAAGGGCCTCGCGCAGCTCAAGGTCGTCGTCGAGCGCTGACGACGACCGCACGGCACCGCGGCCGGGACGGCACGAGCCCCGGTGGTGCGGCCGGGACCGCACGAGGCCCGGTGGTGCGGCCGGGACCGCATGAGCCCCGGTGGTATTGTCATGACAATCCCTCGGTGCCGCCGCCGAACCGTACTGCTGAAGGACCGCGATGACCAACGATGGCCAGCTGCCGTCCGACCTGTTCCTGGACCTGGACCGGTCGGGGCCGATGCCCCTGTACTTCCAGGTGGCCTCGCGCATCGAGGAGTCGATCCGCTCCGGCGCCATGCCGCCCGGTGCCCGTCTCGAGAACGAGATCGCCCTCGGCGAGCGGCTCGGACTGTCGCGTCCGACCATCCGCCGCGCGATCCAGGACCTCGTCGACAAGGGCCTGCTGGTGCGTCGCCGCGGGATCGGCACGCAGGTCGTGCACGGCCCGGTGACCCGCAAGGTCGAGCTCACGAGTCTGTACGACGACCTCGCGCAGGGGTCGCAGGCGCCCGCAACGAAGCTGCTCGAACGGAACGACGTCCCCGCGCCGGAGGTCGTCGCCGAGGCCCTCGGCATCGCACCCGGGACGACGGTCGCGCACATCCGTCGCGTGCGCTTCGCCGAGGACGTGCCGATGGCGATCCTCGAGAACTACCTGCCGCCCGACTTCCTCGAGATCACCGACGACGACCTGCAGTCCCACGGCCTCTACCAGCTGCTGCGCGGCCGCGGCGTGACGATGCGGGTCGCGAAGCAGCGGATCGGTGCCCGGGCGGTCACCGACGAGGAGGCCACGCTGCTCGAGATCGAGGACGGCGACCCGGTGCTGACGATGAGCCGCACGGCCTACGACGCCTCGGGCCGAGCGGTCGAGTACGGCGTGCACTGCTACCGACCGGACCGCTACTCGTTCGAGGTCACGCTCGTCGACAAGTAGGACTCAGGCCGACGGCACGCCGAGCTCGCCGGTCACGTACTGCGCTCGACCGAAGCCGAACGACCAGTCCTCCGGACCGTTCTCGACGTACCCGATGAAGACGTCCTCGGACGCCACCCCGACCGCGGCGAGCCCGTCGTGGATCGCCCGGTAGAGCTCCTGCTTCGCCGCCTGGTCCCGCCCGCGCTGGGTGAAGACCTGGATCATGACGACGCCGTCGGTGCGCTCGAACCCGAGCCCGGCGTCCTCGGCGATGATCTGCTGGGCGGGGTGCTCGGTGATGACCTGGAAGCGGTCGCGGGCCGGGATCCCGTACACGTCGACGATGGCGGTGTGGATCGCGTCGGCGATGGCGCGCACGGCCTCGGGGGCGCGGCCGATGGTGAGGTCGATACGGACGAGCGGCATGGCGCCTCCTGCAGTTCGGGACTTTGTCCTGTCAAAGTACCACGTCGGTGGATCGCGACACCCAGACGGACGGGAGGCGCGGGGCCCGCGGGGCCCCCCCCCACCCCCCCGCCCGGGGGGGCCGCCCGTCCCCCCGGGGGGCCCCCCCCGCCGGGGGGCGGCCCGGCACGCGCCCGAGCCCGAGCCC